>JBAZCF010000005.1 GCA_041671045.1 Parachlamydiales bacterium | reverse complement strand
ACTTTTTGAGAGAAAATGGCTGTTGCTAAGAAATATACGCCTGTGGCTAGTGACTTAACGGCTAGACTTAGTCCACGGAAAGGGCTTATTAGGCGTGCTTCCCAATGCGATTCGGTCAAAACAATACTATTTTCATAAAGATCATATTCATTGAAACTGACCATTTTGGTAATTGGATTTAGTAGGCTAACTTCCGGTAATAGGATGCCATCCACTGTAAGTAAAGCTCCGGCAATAAGATCCGTAGCTGCTGCAGCAACATTACCTACAGCATAACCTAAGTAGGAGATATCTCTTTTGATCAAACTCGTTGCTGCATTTTCCAATACTCTAGGCGCCCTTATTACTAGAGAAGCAGCTGTGCCTACTGAAGCAAATGCTAGCGTTGCAACACGTGCTTTTATGCCATAGTATACGTTCCCAAGAATGGACTTACTTGAACTCAGTATTTCACTTGTTTGAAAACTTATATTACCTGCAAACATACCCATAAAAAACCTTTGATTGTAGTTTGTATTAACTTAAAGCATTATTTTAAAGAAATTATATTAAGAATCAATAAAGATTAATGCAACTATTCAACTTAAACTAAAAAAAATATTTAATTATGAAATATAAGAATAAAAAAGAAAGACCCAGGCTGGGTAGCCTGGGTAAAAGAATGAAGCTTAACGCTTAGAGAATTGGAAGCGTTTACGAGCACCAGCAAGACCGTACTTCTTACGTTCTCTCTTACGAGGATCGCGTGTAAGGAAGCCGTGTTCTTTGAATTCATGGTGAACGTCGCTACGTTCTTGAACAAGAGCGCGGGAAAGACCTAAGCGGATAGCTATGGCTTGTCCTTCGATACCGCCGCCGCAAACGCGAACGATGATGTCATAGTGGCTATGTCCACCGAAGGATTTGAACGGAGCTAGGATAGCTTCGCGTTGGATCTCTAGAGGGAAATAGGTTTCGAATTCTCTACTGTTGACGTTGATTTTACCGGAGCCTGGGCGCAAACGCACAGAAGCCACGGCTGTTTTACGACGTCCTGTTGCAACTTTTTCTTCGATCATAATCTATCCGTTGATGTTGACGACTATAGGTTTTTGGGCCTGCATGTTGTGCTCGGCTCCTTTAAAGATGCGCAAACGCTTCATCAGCGCGCGGCCTAAACGATTTCTTGGCACCATACCGTGTACAGCGCGTTCGATGATGCGCTCGGGGTGGCGTTCTTTCATACGGCGGTAAGGAATGAGTTTTCCACCGCTAGGATAACCGGAATAATCGTAGTATTCTTTTTGAGCTTCTTTGTGCCCAGTTACAACGACTTTTTCAGCGTTGACCACGATAACACCGTCGCCACAGGCAACATGAGGTGTGAAAGTGGGTTTGTGTTTTCCGCGTAAAATCTTACTAATTTCACTGGCGAAGCGTCCTAGCGTCATGCCAGTCGCGTCCAAAACGAACCATACGAGGTCCGTTTCTTCATTTTTTGCCATAAAGGTCTTATTTTGGTGCAGCATATTACTTCCAAATCTTACATTTTATAGATGTTACGAGTGATGATAACTTTTTAAGACGTTTTTGCCAATTGTTTTCTTATCCTTCTCAAGGTTGAAAAAAACTTTGTCGAAACTCTATGATGTTAGGATAAACTCACAAGGATGAATGTAATGAGAGAATTGAAGAAGTTCTATGTCCGCACTTATGGCTGCCAGATGAACGAGTTGGACAGTGAAATTATGGCAGGGATGTTGGAGCAGCGTGGGTTAGAAAAAGTTGACGAAGAGGAAGAAGCGGATCTATTGATATTCAATACCTGTTCTATCCGCGACTTGGCAGAGCGCAAAGTATTGGGGAAATTGGGCCGACTCGGCAGGAGTAATAAGCGTGCATTGATAGGCGTTACAGGATGTATGGCGAATGCAAAGAAAGATTCCTTATTCCAGAAAGTCCCTAACATCGATTTTGTATTAGGAACCAATAATATCCACGATTTGAATAATGTGTTGGATGAGGTCTTGTCGACAGGTAAGCAGGCATTCAGGACAGATGATAAATTTACCTTTGAGTTAGATTATGCTGCGACTAAAAGAGAAGATAAAGTCAAAGCGCATATCTCCATTAGCCGCGGATGCGATAAGTTCTGCACCTATTGCGTTGTGCCATATACACGTGGACCGGAGGTTTCTAGAGCACCCGAAAGCATTATTGAAGAGTGCCGGCGCTTAGCGAATTTAGGATATAAAGAGATCTCGTTACTTGGACAAAACGTTAACAGTTATGGAAAAGACCATCCCGAATGGAATTGCTTATTTCACGATTTATTATACCGCATAGCCCCTATCGAAGGGATTGAGCGTATCCGCTTTATGACAAGCCATCCTGTGGATATCACCGAAGAGTTGATGATAGCATTGCGCGACATAAAGAAGATGTGCAACTTTGTCCACTTCCCCTTTCAAGCAGGTTCCAATAGAGTGCTGAAAAAAATGCACCGTATTTATACGATTGAACAGTATATGGAAAAAGTGCGGATGCTGAAAGAATATTTACCGAATGTCGCCTTTGGAACAGATGTGATTGTAGGTTTTCCTACAGAGACACATGAGGATTTCTTGGAAACAAAGAAAATCCTGCAGGAAGTAGAATTTGACGTAGCCTTTCTGTTTGCGTTTAGTCAGCGTAAAGGCACACCTGCGATGCGTTGGAAGGAGACTGTATCCGAGATAGAGAAAGAAGAGCGCCTGCAGGAGTTGATGGCGATCCAGGACGAGATCTATGCAAGGAAGAGGCAAGCCTTTTTAGGAACAGAGGTAGAAGTCTTAGTGGAATGCGTGAATTTCAGGGATGCGTCTATGCTTAAGGGAAGGACGACTTGCTGGAAAAACGTACTTTTCCCTGGAGATCCCTCCTTAATTGGGACGCTGCAGAAAGTCAAAGTGCATAGTTATTCGCATCAGACCCTTTTAGGTGAGCTGTCGACACCTTATCATGTGGCGGCTCAGGATAGAGGAGTCAAGATGTCGGGGTTAAGAGTCATTAATTCATAGCAAGCTCGTTCCGCCCGGCATGATGTTTGCTCCTAGGGTGGTTTGTGTGGTCTTTTATTTAAACGCAAAGAACGCAGAGAAGCTCCGCCCTACATTGGCTCGTCACGGGCATAGTTGTTTTCGTTCCGATCTCTCATCGCCACGGTCCCCCACAGGACCGCGGCGCCGACGTTGACATGCCCGCTTGCGCGATCACGTCAAGGATATCAAGACACTCCATAGAAAAAACAAAATCGCGGTTTTCACAGCAGAGACATGTTAGTGAACTTAATGCCAGATACCGTCACCAGAATGAGCTGTTTCCATTTGGGTTTATCCTGCAAAATACTGAATATTTACGGTGTGGTGTTAATGTTTGACGTGATCGCGTCAGCGAGCATGTCAACGTCGGCGCTGCGGTCCCGCGGGGGACCGCGGCGATGTGTGATCGGTACGAAACAATCGTCTTAGTGACAAGCTAATGCGGGGCGGAGCTTCTCTGCGTTCTTTGCGCCTTTGCGTTCATAAAACACTTCACAAACCATACTACAGGCAACTTCTTGCCGGGAGGCGCCGAGCGGAGAACCGCTCTACTGACAGACGTCACTGAACACGATTTTTAGGCCGCTGGACTGTCCCATTTTCGATCAGACCGTTGATATGCTTGTTATAAACATTAGAGATGCGCCTGCGCTTATTTTTAGTTTCAGCAGAAGCTTTATGATCGGGAACAATCACTTTAACAACAGCATCCAAGGGATAGCTATGGTCGAGGATAGCGGAGTTATAGGTACAAGGGATAGAGAACCTTAGGCCAAAGTTTGCGGCGGTCCTGAAACCTAAGAAACTGAAGATTTTATCAAGGATGGTGATCCAGGGGCGGTCGCCGAATAGTTCATTAGAAACGGTGACATGGTGTACTTTATTATGATGTTCCCTGAGTTTAGCATTGCCGATTTCCGCTTGCAAGCCAACCCCTAAAGGCAGTGAATTAACACAGTAAGCCTTGACTCCATTTTGAAAGGCGGCATATTCCGCTAATGAAGCGCCTAAGCATGTTCCGGATAAAATTATCTTTTTATCGGGGTATTTTTCTTTCAGAGCTGCGACAATTTTTTCGGCTTGGGAATAGATCAGAGGGGTACCGCCCAGAAGACTGACGCCTGCACTGAAGATATACTTGAGGCCTTTACTTGGGGAAACATCACTTAAGAGGGAGTCGGCAGCACCGAATCCTACTAGGATTTCGTTACTACATGCCGATTCTGCGACGATGGCTTTAAGCCCGGTAGAGTAGTCCACTAAAGAGTTATCTTTAATTTCGATTGTGCCGGGGAGCTTCTCTAAATCCAACCCTAATTGAGATGCGCTGAGTAATCCAATGTTAAAAGGAGTGATCCAGGCTGTATTTTCTGATTTAGGTACAGCAGCCATCACATATTTATAAAGGTTTTTCTTTATCTCGGCAGCACTCTCTTCTTGAGAAATAAAGGACCATTGATAATTAGTAGCATTCCAATTAATATCAGGATTATCAAGTTCACTATTAAATATTTTATTAAACAAGTATTGTGGCAAAGACCATGTTTTGGAGCCCAGAAAGCGGGAAATCCAACTATAACATGAATTGCAAATACCATTTAAAAACATTTATACTAATCCAAAAAAAATACAATTAACAGTAACTTAAGAAGGTTTTTTCGTCAATTATTTCAATTCCTAATAATTGAGCTTTATTTAACTTTGAACCTGCCGCTTCACCTGCTAATAAACAATCTGTTTTTTTAGTAACGGAATCCGTCACTTTGCCACCCCTGGACTTAATCGCTTCTATAGCTTCCTGTCGCGATAGCGTTGGTAGAGTTCCGGTAATTACAAATGTTTTATTTTGAAAAAATGGATTGTATTGAATTTGACGTGTTTCTTGTATTGGATTAACCCCTAAAGATAATAATTCATCTATTTCTTCACGATGTTCGGAGTCTGCAAAGAAGCTGAGGACGGATTCTGCGACTTTTTCACCTATCCCGTCTATGGACAATAGATCTTGGGTGGTCAAAGCGCTTAATCCTTGTATCGTGGCAGATTTTTCCGCTAAAAGTTCAGCTATTCCCTCCCCTACATGTTTTATGCCTAAAGCAAGAAGGAAACGGGTCAACGGAACTTTCTTAGAGGTTTCAATAGCGTTTAGGAGGTTTTCGACTGATTTTTGTTTAAAACCTTCCAACTGGAAAAGTTGTTCTGCATTAAGCCGATAAATATCGGGAAGTTTCTGTACAAAACCTTTTTGGATAAGTTGTTCAAGAACCTTTTCTCCTAAAGTATCGATATCCATGCCGCCTTTACTGACAAAGTGGAAAAGCCGGCGTAACTGTTGTTCCGGGCATCCTTTAGTATTGGGACATCGCACTGCGACTTCTCCCTGCACCTGAACAACTGCAGTACCGCATACGGGGCATTCATTGGGCATATGCCATGGTTTTGAGTGTTCTCCCCTGCCGCTTAGATCTACACCTACGACTTTGGGGATGACGTCCCCGCCTTTCTCAATTGTGACGAGGTCGCCTACACGGATATCCTTTCTCTTGATTTCGTCGTAGTTATGGAGAGTCGCGCGCGCGATTGTGCTGCCGGCCAGCTTAACGGGGTCTAGTTCAGCGACAGGCGTCAGCACGCCGGTGCGTCCTACTTGAACAGTTATCGCATGGATTTTTGTTGTGGCTTGTTCAGCAGCGAATTTATAGGCGACAGCCCAACGCGGGGCTTTAGCTGTAGTACCGAGATGCTGTTGTCCCTCCAATGAATCGAGTTTGATGACTATGCCATCGATATCGAAAGGGAGAGTTGGGCGAGCGTCGGCAACTTTTCGAGCAAAGTCAAAGATTTCCTCGAGTGTTTTACAATGGTTTCTTAGTGCTAGCGTCGGAAGGCCGCATTTTTCGAGGAAATCGTGGACTTGTGATTGAGTTTTGACAGGAAGGCCTTTAGTGTTGCCTAAACCGTAGAACACGATCGAAAGCTTTCGGCGAGCGGCTTCTTTCGGATCAAGAAGTTTGAGCGATCCGGCGGCGGCATTACGGGGGTTAGCCCATAGTTCTTCACTTTGAGCAGCTTTAGCGGCATTTGCTTGGTGAAAGACTGAATGTGGCATGAAGACTTCGCCTCTAACTTCCAGAATAGCGGGTGGATTGTCCATAGGAAGCTGCAGAGGCAATGACTGGATCGTCCGCATATTAATTGTGACATCGTCACCGGTCTTACCATCGCCGCGTGTGGTGCCTTGAACAAAAATACCATTTTCGTATTTGGCTGAGATGGCAATACCATCCATTTTTAATTCACAGCAAAATACAGGATCGGGAATTTCTAAAAGCTTTTTCACTCTTTGGATAAAGTCTTGCACTTCCTCCCTATTGTAGGTGTTGGAGAGAGAGAGCATAGGGCTTTTGTGCGCGACGGTAGGAAAAGCTCCGGAAAGGCCCTCGGCAACACGTTGCGTTGGGGAACCGGGAAAAATCCATTCGGGGTGATCTTTTTCGCATTGTTCTAGCAGGGCATATAGACGGTCATATTCTTTATCGCTAACTTGGGGAGCGTGCTGTTGATAATAGAGGCGGTTATGGCTCCAAATTTCTTTGCATAGCGCAAGATATTCTGTATGAGATGTAGGACGATGCATGTTTATTTTTTCCAATGAATGCGAAAGATGACTGTGGCTAGTGGAGCTAGGACTATTTCAATCTTATCTGAATATATTTTTGGATGGGTATTATGATTGTCGGCCCCTCCATAGGAGGAGGCGTCACTATTGAAGATTTGTTCGATATGTTCAACGTTATGGAGGTTTATAGAATAGTGTGGATTCATATTAGGCGTGAAACAATGTACGCATAGCAATGTGGAGTTGGCGCTTTTTCTTAGGTAGCTTATGACACTATTTTGAGTGTCACTAAAGTCTACCCATTCAAATCCTGTATAGTCGTGATCACGCTCCCAAAGGGCGCTTTCATTATGGTAGATATGGTTTATCTCTTTGACCATTCGTTGGATGCCGCTGTGGTAAGGAAACTTTAAAAGATCCCATTCGATTTCACGTTTGCACCACCACTCGTTCCATTGGGCTATTTCTCCCCCCATGAAGAGCAGTTTTTTTCCCGGTTGGCATATCATGTAGCTATAGAGTAAACGAAGATTTGCAAAACGTTGCCAGATGTCTCCCGGCATTTTACTGATCAAGCTGCCTTTTCCGTGGACGACTTCATCATGCGAAAAGACGAGGATAAATTTTTCTGAATAGCTGTAAAGTTGTCCAAAAGTCAGGTTATTGTGGTGATAATGGCGGAAGATCATATCGGTGTTAAAATAACTTAGGGTGTCATTCATCCAGCCCATGTTCCATTTATAATCGAAGCCTAAACCGCCGTGATCTACAGGGTGGGTCACCCCGGTAAAAGAGGTAGATTCTTCTGCAATCATCAAAATTCCGGGAAAGGATTTATGGACGGCAGAATTCAAATGTTTAATGAATTCGATCGCCTCAAGATTTTCTTTTCCGCCATAGGCATTGGGTACCCAACCCCCTTCTTCGCGTCCGTAGTCCAGGTATAGCATAGAGGCAACTGCATCCACACGCAAGCCGTCAATATGCATGACATCGAACCAGTAGAGGGCGTTGGCGATGAGGAAATTTGAAACTTCGTGTCTTCCAAAATTGAATATATGGGTATGCCAGTGTGGATGGTAGCCCTGCTTGGGATCTTCATGTTCAAAGAGGGCCGTGCCATCAAAACGGCTTAATCCAAAATCATCCATTGGGAAATGGCCCGGTACCCAATCTAGAAGGACACCGATATTGTGCAAATGGAGGTGATTGACAAACCATTGGAAATCCTCCGGAGTGCCATATCGGGAGGTGACGGAGTAATATCCGGAGACTTGATATCCCCAAGACTCATCTAAAGGGTGCTCCAGTATAGGCATGAGTTCGATATGTGTGAATCCCATTTCCGTACAATAGTCTGCGAGCTCTACGGCTAATTCCCTGTAGTTTTTGAAATGGCCATTGTGTGTTTTCCATGAACCTAGATGCACTTCATAGATATTCATGGGTTTTGGTGTATTTTTTTCGTGATAGCGCTTTTCTAGCCAGGCGTAATCTTCCCAAAGGAACTTGTTGACATCTGCTACAATTGAAGCTGTACTGGGGCGCATTTCACTCTGGAATGCAAACGGATCGGATTTTATTTGGATATTGCCTTGCTGGTCCCTGATCTCGAACTTATATTTTTCACCTTCACGCAAGCCGGGCACAAAAAGCTCCCAGATGCCGCTATTGCCCCAGGGGCGCATCGGATTAACTCTTCCATCCCAATGGTTGAAATCAGCGACCAATGCCACGCGGGAAGCGGAAGGAGCCCATACGGCAAAGCGGACTCCGCGCACGCCTTCATGAGTAGCAAGCTTAGCTCCGAGGACATCATAAAGTCTATAATGTACACCTTTATTAAAAAGGTAACGGTCTGTTTCACCCAGACTGGGCGTAAAAGAATAAGGATCGCGTGCTGAGAGGGATGAGTTATGCCAAATTTGGTAATCACCGGGTTGAATGTCGGCGGAGACTTCCAATTCAAATAATCCTGCAGGATTAACACAGGCAAGCGTTTGAGGCACCCCGCGGATTGTTATGAATACTTCTTTGGCACCGGGCCTCCAAATACGGATCACTTTTGAGTGAGGGTTTTGACCAAGGATATGCAATCCCAAGATGGAGTGGGGATCGGTTGAACCTGTTTCAAGAAATGAAATATCCATAGTTAAAAATGGAGAGGGGTGCATAGCTGGTTTTATCAGGTAAGTTATATTGATTCTTTCACGATAACCGATAAGAGGCTATTTTTCAAATCTATCCAGATAATATTCTGTTTGAGCGGTCAAAGTGATAGGTTTATAATTCTCATTAGTTAAAACGTTCTTTGTGAAAGAATTACATAAGCGATAGTGTTTTATGGCTTTGGGGAAATTCAATTCAATTTCCTGGTTTTTTTCTGCTCGGATAATAATCCGACGGACAAGTCCTTTGCTCCATTCCATATCGACTGTTCCCCAGGAGAAAACGGCGTTGATATAGCGGCCGCAAACTAGACCTTCCGGCAAGTGATTGAGCAGGAAGAGTTGGCCTTTTCTTTCTCTAAAAAGCATGGAACGAAGGTGTGCAGCACCCTGGATTAATGGCGAAGGAGCCAGGAAAGAAGGAGCTTCAACAGCCATTTTTTTCCATAAATCCGTTTCATGCACAAAATAGTCTTGGAAGCATAGTTCGTATTGATCCCAAAGGCGGGAGTCTTCGCTTTCTATTGTCTGTGTGATATCCCCTGCCCACTGAGCCATCCGGTGCCAATGCGGAAGCCATTCTGCCGGATCGTTCCTTAAAAGCATTTTATTCCAGTTTTGTGCTTTATGGCTGCCAAAACTGATCTTTTCTTTAGGGATAAATTTATCTTTCTTAGAGGGAACTTCTATAGATCCCTGTTCAGTAAATAATTTTGAGGTATTGCTATCATAGTGAACCGGCACGTGCTGATATCCATTTTGGGCTGAGCCAAAAATTTCCAGTTTACCCCGTTCTAAATCTAGCGCGGTGGTTATCTGTGCTATGGGCCCTTTGAAGGGGAGATCTATTTTGCCTAAGCTTGGAACTTCAAGAAATGCGGGATATACTATCACTTCGCAGTCGGCCCAAGGAAGATAAAAGCGTGCTCCCTTTTGGTGGGAATGTGCTTGCAAGCGCTGCGCAATCTCAATATGCATTTTGGAGGGTCCTTTTATTCTACAAGCTTTCCGACAAGACCGTCGGGAGTATTAGCGATAAGTTTTACGTCGACGAGTGTATTCGCTTCCAATGCGGCGCCTTCGATCCAAACTTGCAAAAAGTTAGCGGTATGGCCGCCAATTTTGCCTGTAGCGGCATCTTTGCTTTCGGTCAATACAGAGAGTATTCTTCCCACATAAGCTTGTCTTAGATCGAAAGACACTTGCTCGGATAGGCGGAGAACTTCTTGTTTGCGTCTTTGAATGATATCTTGGGGTACGTGGTTGGGCATGAGGGCTGCGCGCGTACGTGGACGTGAGCTATAGGGAAACATATGGACCTTAGCGAAACGGGCTAACCGTATCATTTCCAGGGTATCTTCATGGTCGGTTTCTGTTTCGCCGGGGAATCCTACAATCACATCAGTGGTGTAAGTAAAGTCGGGGTTGGCAGCCCATAATTTCTCTATCGTTTCTTGGAAGATCTGCCGTGTATATTTACGGTTCATACGTTTTAGGATCACGTTGGAACCAGACTGTAAAACGATATGCATGGAAGGACAGGTTTTAGCACCGTTCAATATGGCATCTGCCAGGTCAAAATCCACTTCGTCCGGATCGATGGAAGAAACACGCAATCTTTCTAGACCCGGGAGCTTATCTACTTCACGAACCAATTCTGCTAGGCGGACAGGATTTTCAGCATTTCCACCATCAAAATCCCCGATGTTGATTCCTGTTAACACGATCTCCTTGAAACCGTTCGAGATAAGCTCTTTCGCTTCTTTTAAAACCTCATCCAGGGCTTTAGAGCGTGACCTGCCCCTGACATAAGGGATGATGCAGTAGGTGCAATAGGAATTGCAGCCGTCTTGAACTTTTAAAAACGCCCTGGTGTGAGCTTCAAAACGTTTTATTGAAAACTCAGGCCACTGCTCTTCCGGGTAAACGATGTTAAGCAGATTTTCTTTATCTTTATTAGAAACCACATCTGTTACACCGGCGATCTGTTGGATGACATCGGGTTGTCTTTCTGCTGAGCAGCCTGTAACAACTACGCGTGCACCGGGATTGTGTTTAACGAGCTGTCGGATCTCATGACGACTACCCTTATCGGCTGATTCGGTAACAGTACAGGTGTTGACAATACAGATATCCGCTGTTTCATTTTCTTCGGCGGGAAGATAACCCATCGCAAGCAGTTGATCTTGAAAAGCTTGGGATTCATATTGGTTAGTGCGACAACCTAGAGTGGCTATCTTGAAACGTTTTGGTTTTTCTTCTGGAATCATAAACGATCTATATTAAAGGCAAGAGTATAACAGGCATTTCATTTATTGGGGAGTATTACCCGTACGGCTTAAGAGAATAAGCTCTGAACCAAAGTGGACAAATAGGGAATGCGGAGTTATCCACATTCCCCATTTACTACTATAGCTTACTGAACCGCAATCGGTTCGGCAACCGCCGCGATAACTTGTTCGGGACCCAGCCTTGCGATGCGGGCATTTTCCAAGTGATTAAGCGTGGATGAGCCGGCTGTTGCGAGAAGTTCCTTATCAAAGATGCCGTTTAACTTTTCGAAAATACGTTCATGCCATACATGGATACGGTTTTCATAGACAGCATTAGCCCCGCGTGCCATGACAGCGAGGATTGGTCCCAATGTGTAGGAGAACAGCAGCCAACAAAAGTCATCTAGCATGAGTTTAAGTTTTGCAAGATGATTTCCAATACCGGGAACTTTTTTCAATCCTGCGTAAAAACCATCTTGGAAAGCTTCCCAATACTTAATTAACTTGTCTCTTACGGTACTTTTTAGGAAGTTCAATCCAATATCGGAAATCAACTGATTGATTTTATCATTTTCCGTGAGTTTGGATTGCGTTTCTTTTACAGCACCGTTGAAAAGTGTTTGCATATACGTGCTTACTCTAGCGAAACTGAATATGCTATTGAATTTCAGATCATCATCTTCTTGTTGTTCTTGTAAAACAACAGGCAAAACTTTTTTATCTTGAAGATTGAACTTGTAGTCTGTGACACGCCGGCTTCTCTCTTCATCTTCATTAAGGATATGGGCTATTTTCCCTTCGTGAACGATAGAGATTTTTTTAATCGTCTTTAACGTTCCAGTTTCGTCTTCTTCTGCAAGCTGAAGATTGCCGAGGGCTGCGCTTAAACCTGAAAGAGTATGCTCAATAATTTTTTTGCCGGCTATATTTTCATAAGCGATAACGGCTACAGCATCTGAAACAGTTTTATTCAGCTTCTCACTGTTAAGCAGCATACGTATCACAGGATCGCCTGTAGCTGTGGCAATCTCTTTGAGTAGAACTCCAAACAATCCGCTCAATTCTCCTTCAACCGCTTTATCGTGCGTTGAAGGTGCATTGACTTTATTTGCTCCTGCATTTTTAGCTGCAGTTGCCTCAGAATTTACAGGCAATTCTTTGCTTTGGAGAATAGCTTCTCTGCGTGCTAGTCTATATTGTTCTAAAGTATCTTCTTTTAGTTTTCTTTTCGCGTCGTCTTTTTTATGGTAGGTTTCTAGTGCTGTTAGAATGATTTTTCTTAAAGTATTTTCATTCACGAAGTTAGATACTACTGTGCTAAAGGCGTTCGGCAAAGCAACGTCGTTAAGGACATCCCATAGAGCTTTCTTACCTTGGTCAGGCAATGGCGCTGATTTCATATCGATTCCGAAGGTACCGACAATACGATCCAGAAGACGTCTTGTTTCAGGAGCAGCAACTCCCATTGCAGAGGAAAGGCTTTCGCTATTGAAAGTCCCGTCTTCATTGAGCGCACGTAATCTCTGAATTGTTGTCTTTAACCAATCGTTTAGCAGGCGAACCATCGCTGTCGGATCACTTTTTTCAAGTTCTTCCACTTCGATATATAGACCTTTGAAAACCTGGAGGAGTATTCCTTCAACGTAATCCACTCCGGAATTAAGGATACTATCGAGCGAGGCTTGCTGGCCGGTTTTTTCAAGAGCAAGGGCTAATTCTGATGACAGCTTAGTTTTATTTGCCCTAATATACTCAGCGACTCTTTGCCCTGTTGTTTTATCCAGGTTAGCAATTTTAGCGCCTTTACTTTCATAAAACTTAGCTATGCCATCGATGACCTTATCGACTACAGATTCTGAGGGGGCTGTCCCTACGTTGTGGTTAGCTTTTTTAAGTTCGGAAGCAAGGTATTTGGGCAGCCAAGCCTTAACATAGAGAGCTTGAACGCGTGAGTAGAGAACAGGTAGGCCGTTGTCATATAACTTTGTCACTTCAAGTTGTAATTGATCGCGGTTGTCGCTTAAGACACGCGTCTTTTCATACATCTTGCCGATCACTTGAGGGATAATTTTTTCCCAAAGGAATCCAATAATATTTTTTGACAAGGATTGAAGTTTTGGAGGAAGAAGATTTACAACCGCTTGCTGATTCTCAATAGATATAGATCCCATAAATTTCACGACAAAAGGAGCAAAAATCTCCCCTAATTTTTGAGCGTGGCGTGTTTCTTCTTGGGCTAAGGCACTTTCAGCCTTTATCTTGTCTTCTTCGTTCGTAGCGTTTTGTAGATTAGCGTTCAAAGCTTGTAAATTGGCGCGATGAAGTTTATATTCTTCTAACCGCAAGGGCTCTATCTGCTGTCCTGATTCATTGATGATTTTCGAAAGGAGGATTAATACATTTCCTAAATCAGTCTGAACGGCCTCTTCACCTTCCATGTCAGCAAGATCAATGCTGCTTTTTTCCATGAGGTTCTTACCTGCATGCAAGATTGCAGTTTGAATTAATTCATCTACTTTAGTCCATACAAGAGCAGGTATGTCATTCTGATTTGAAGCGGTAAACCAATCTAAAGTGTCTTTGATTACCTCGGGACTGTAGTCGGGAAGAATTTTACAAATGTCTTTTTCAGAAGATTGCAACTGTTCTCTTGACATCGAACTGATGAAATTTCCAAGAGCAGCCGAAGCATCATCCACGAACTGTTCATTAGCTGCGACAACGCTCTCCATCTGTTTTGTAAGATCACCTGTTGCCATAGCAACGATTTCTTTAATGACTTTCTCACGCTCAGCTACCGGTCCTTGAAATGCAATAAAGAATGCATGCATATAGCTGGGGAAAAGGTTAACAACAAACTTCTCAATAATGAAGTTCCCATGGGTATGAATGCTGGCCAAAAATTTCTTACAAAGAGGAGCGTATTTTTTTGTTATCTCAACAGCTCTTTTATTTTCATCCAATTCCTTTAATGATTCTTCAAAAGCTAATAATTCTTCTTTATGCTCTTTAAAGAAGGACACCAATTCTGCGCTCACGACATTTGCGACATTATTTGAAAGGGAAAGGCCATTGTTTGGATTTTTTTTCAGAATAGCTTCAGTGAGGTAAGTGAAATACTGTTGCAATTGATCTTTTATAATAGGCAGCAGGGATTGAATGTTGCCCCCCTCAGAGATTGCACCTTGAAGTCTTTCATACGTCCAGGATTTCATTTGCTGAAGGACAAATTTTGCTGATTTTTCTTCTTTGAGCGCTTCAGAAGTATCCTGCAAATTTTTAACAAAAAATTCTGCAGTTAAATTGCTTGCAAGAGGTACTGCAATGTCTTTTATCAAACCTGGAAGCTTATCAAAGGAGGTATTGAGGACGGACTCTACTTCCGCTAAGAAAGTTTTACCGCCTGGCTGCGCTTCGACAAACTCTTTTTTCTTTGCGACTTCTTGCCCGCCTGTAGGATTGGTGGTGATCTCTTTAAGATAGGCCAGTTTTTCCCCTGCAAAATCAACAAACTTAGGGAGTATTCTAGGAAGCACATGGTTTCTTATCACAGAAGAAACATTTGAAATTACAGGTAAAATTCCTGTAGGATCAGGAAGGAACTTCTGGATAATCTCCAGGATAAACGGCTTCCCAAAGTGTGTTTTTAATGCGTCAATGCGTTCTTCAGGAGTTGCAAGCTCAAATATTTTCTTTTGCTCTTCCAAGGAGAGTTTTGGACCTTCTCCATCGACTTCGATAAAGAATGTATTAGACCGCTTCAATAGAGCGCTTAACATATAGGTAGAGAAGGGATGTGCTGAGAGAAGAAGGTCTTTGGCTTCTTTTATTTTCACTTCGTCTGTAAGCTTCGTCTCTTCGATGTGTTTAGCCAATTTGGCTTGGATAACCTCATCCCATTCTTTATGTACGTTTTCAAGGACTTTAGATGTGAAGCGTAATATAACGACTTCAATAATCTGTCTAAAATATTCTTTATAATCTTTGACGTAGGCCCAAGCTTCATGCTTTGCTGCATTGATTATAGATTTCTTCGTAGAGTCCCAGTAGGAACTCGTATTAGCTGTCGTATTTTCAGCATCAGTATTTTCTGCTTCTTCAGGATCGGGATTCTCTAAAGAATTAATAATGAAATCTACGGCTTTATTTGAACCGCTTGTAATGATCAGGTCAAGATGCCAAGATTTTGTTATTTCAGAGATATACTTTCTATGCTGTTCCACTTCTTTTTTGTAATCAAAGGAAAGAGTAAGTACGGTCGATGCAGTATTTAATAGTGCTCGTTTTCCAAGATATGCGCAGAAGGAAGTCGCTTCGGACGCGACGAATTTCGTTGTGTTCCAATAGTCCCAGTAAGATTTAGTGTTTTCTGCAGGCTTTTCGGGGTAGGGATGTGAGGTATTAGCGTCTTCAATGCTGCTTTCAATAATGTCTCGTGCTTCGTCGGGGAGGATAGGCACCCGTTCAAAACCTTCTGTAGAGATGGCTTCAGAAGGAGTTTGATCAGGAGCAATATCTTTCTTAAGCTCGGGAGCTTGAGAAGGAGTTAAAAAGGTTCTAACAGATACCAAAAATGATGACATTTTTCTCTCGGAGATTTAATCGTATAATAATCTTCTAGTTTAGTACATCTATGTTAATAAAAGATTAAGATATCTTTCAATAAACATTATTTCTTTAAAAAGCACTTCAGCCCTCTTTGTCTTAAAGAAACGAATCGCGTAGGAACAATAATAAGGTGATCCATTAAGGGAATATCCATCAGTAATCCAGCCTCGCATAACTTTTCTGTAATCTCTATATCTTCAAGGGAAGGCTCGGGATCTCCGCTAGGATGATTATGTGCAACTAGTATGGATGCGGCTTTATTTCTTATCGCCGGATAAAAAACTTCTCGGGGATGAACTAAGGTTTCGGTAAGAGTCCCTATGGCTACAACTTCTTGGTGGATCATACAACCTCGGGTATCCTGCATTATCACAATAAAGTGTTCTTGTTTTGCAAGGGCGATAGTGTCTTTAAGGAGATTGTAAACATGCCAGGGGGAGTCAATAGTGGGCTTTTCTTGTGGTGTAACAGTTTTGATTCTTTTACATATACCAAAAACAGACTGAAGCTGCAGTCCCTTGGCTTTTCCAATTCCTTTGACTTGGCAAAGCTCGGAAAGAGTAGCATCCACTAGTTTTTCTAGGCCGCCGAAGGAGCTTAGAAGTTGTTGTGCAAGTTGAAGCACCGAGGTGCCCCGGGTGCCGTTTCCCAGAATAATCGCAATGAGTTCCGCCGAGGAAAGAGCTTCCGATCCATGCTTTAAAAGCCTTTCTCTAGGCCGTTCAGCTTGGGGAAGATCATGGATGGTATAAGAGTTACTCATGTGTATATTTTTGAAGGCGAAGGGCAAGTAGAGTGGGTATTTCGGCTTTCATATCGATGAAATCGTCTACATATTCTTGTTGGAAGACGATGCCTTCACGTAAAATTTCAGAGACTACAGCATAGTCGCTTTGCGGTATGCGCAACTGAACCATGGCACGTTGATTTTTTATCTCTTCAATCATCGCATTTGCAAGATCTTCAAAACCTGTTTGATTCAAGGCTGAAAGGGAGATACATTTAGGGTATTTGAGTTTCAGCTTGAAGGCTCTGTCTTTGACTTCAGGTTTATCGGACTTATTCAAGATTGTGATGATCGGTTTTTTGCCTGCGTTAAGTTCTTTTAGGACTTCGAAGGTTGTTTGCGCTTGTTCTTCGGCTAGCGGGTGGCTTACGTCGATCACGTGCAAAAGGATATCAGCGAAAAGGGCTTCTTCTAAAGTGCTCTTGAAGGCAGCTACAAGTAGGTGAGGAAGCTTCCTGATAAAACCTACCGTATCAATTAAAAGGATATCCTGCTGGTTAGACAGGGTATATCTACGAGTGGTAGTATCCAGGGTAGCGAATAGCTTGTCTTCTGTAAAGACATCTGCATTAGTAAGAGCGTTAAGAAGTGTTGATTTTCCGGCGTTGGTATAGCCTACAATTGCAAATGAAGGGATGGCGCTTCTCTGGCGTGTTTGCCTTTGGGTGGATCTATGAAGGCGGACTTCGTCCAGCTCTTTCTGAAGGTCTTCCCCTTTTTTCCTTAGTATGCGTTTGTCTAGCTCTATCTGCTTTTCGCCTTCCCCTTTAAGGTAGGCTCCGCCGCCGCCCATTGTTCCTGCTTGGCGTGAAAGGTGAGTCCACAATCTTTTTAAGCGAGGGATCTGGTATTTTACTTGTGCCAGTTCAATCTGCAAGCGGGCTTCTTTAGTTTGAGCGCGTTGCCCAAAGACGCCGAGAATCACTTCTGCGCGGTCCATCACTGTGCGGCCGAAGAGCTTTTCCAGATTACGCTGCTGGCTAGGGTTGATCTCTTCATCAATGATGATCATATCAACTTGCAGTTCTTGAGCTTTTAGAAGAAGTTCCTGCAGTTTCCCTTTGCTAAAATAGGTGGAGGCATCGACTTTTCGTAGGGTGCAAGGTATTTTTGCTGCTGTGTCTACTCCATAGGTGTCTACAAGAAGTGAAAGTTCATCGAGATGTTCCTGACAAACGAGTAGTTCCTGGCTGCCATGATATGCGGCTATTAGAAGGGCTTTTTTACGTTCTAGTGTATTTTCCATTTTCTATGCTTCAAAGATTAATTCCAGACCATCGTAAGCCAATCTCACATTCGGAGGCAAGAGCGCTTCTGTTTTTTCATGGTCTAGCTCATGAGAAATATGTGTGAGATATGTTTTTTTTGCCCTGCAACTTTCAGCCAAAGAGATGGCTTCATCTACTGTCAAGTGCAGAGGAGAAGCCTCATATCTTAGGGCGCTCAAAATAAGGGTGTCGACACCCGCTAAATCCTCAAATAAGGACTCAGGATATTCTTTAATATCAGAGACATAGGCTAGATTGCCGAAGCGGAATCCATTAACTTTCATGTTTCCTTGGTAAAAGGAAAAATATTTTAGGGGAAGCCTCTTGAAAGTGCGCTCTCCCCTTTCCACTTCAAGAAGATGGACTTCCACCTTAGCCGGTTTAGCATCGATGAAGTATCCGTGGCGCATTGTGACCTCTCCCAAAGTTTCTTTCGACATCAGCAGGGGTAGTGGCTCGTGTCTTTTAAACAAGAAGGGACGCAGATCATCCATACCGCCGGTATGGTCGTAGTGGGCGTGGGTAAGGAGTACCCCGTCAAGATGATTTAAGTTATGCTGAAGAGATTGCTGACGCAGATCCGGTCCACAATCTATCAATATGTTTTCGCTGCTATATTGCACGAGAGCTGAAGATCTGAACCGCTTATTTTTCGGATTATCCGATTTGCAGACAGAGCACTGGCATCCTACCATTGGAATGCCTAGGGAGCCCCCTGTACCGAGAAATGTCAAATTACCATGCATTGGGTGTACGAACTATATTTAAGACTTTTTGGTAAACATCGGGATGAATAAAAAAAGCGTAGTCCGTTCCTATGGAGGAAGTGCGGATAAACACCCTGTAAGCATCAGTTCCTGGAATAAAATCCACTGAAAGGAACGTCTTTGTTTGGTCCTTGGAATTTCCGGGCATTTCCGGACGTGCAATAATCTCCAAATTGGCAAGACGAGAGGAACGAAATTTGTTCTCTAAATCGTCTGATACCGGAAATAGGCTCTCATCGCGGGCCACTAAGTCGTAAATACGCTTATATTGATCATCGTTTAAGATGTAGACATCCCACTGGCCGCTTTTTTCGTCGAAAACTTGAAATTGCACATGATCAAGGACGTGTTTACCTTCCTTTCCCCTACTCACCTCTGTATCAATATACGAGAGATTTTTCATCAGGGAAGGTTCTACAAGGATATTCTGTGCTTTATACTGTCCTGTAGGGCCATAAGTATAAAGCAAGTATCCAATGATCGCTAACGCGAAGATAAGTCCTGCACCTAATACGGTGAGAAGGCCGGCAATTTGTCTTTTAATTGAGGGTATTTCAGTTTTCGGCATAGGATTTCCATTATAGCTTCTATTCTACTTTTTAGCACAAATTCCATTTTTTTATTTTATCTCTTCTTTGTTCCAATACGGCATTTTATATTGACTACGTTCGGATGGTAAAAAATAACAAAAAGGATTAAGTACATATAAAACAACTGAGCCTCTATGACTGACGATAAAACTTACTGGATTGACAGATGGGGTCAAAGCTATTTTAAAATCAATGAGGATGGCCATATTGCAGTTATCCCCGATAGACAAGGAAATGGAGGAGACCTTTATTCACTCATAAGTTCTTTGGTCGAGCAGGGAATCGAAGCTCCTATCCTTATCCGTTTTAATGGGATTATTCGCGATAGGATTGAGTCCCTGACCCAAGCATTCAGATCCGCCATCAAAGATTTCCAGTACCGGAATGAACACCGTATTGCATACCCCATTAAAGTGAATCCCCAAAGGCATGTGGTAGAAGTAGTGCAGCAATCAGGCCAAAAATATAGCATGGGGCTTGAAGTAGGAAGCAAACCGGAGCTGATAGCAATCCTTGCTCTTGAAACAAGCGAAGATGCCCTTCTTCTATGCAATGGCTATAAAGACGCGGAATATATCTCTCTGGCGCTCATGGCATCAAAGTTAGGCCGGCAAGCAATTATCATTATTGAGCAGACATATGAATTAAAACTTGTCCTCAAAATTGCAGAGAATTTAGGTGTGGAGGCTGAATTAGGCTTCCGGATGAAGTTATCCAATAAAGGGACCGGAAAATGGAAATCCTCCGGTGGAGAACACTCTAAGTTTGGACTATTCTCCTACGAAATTATGGACTGTTTAGAAATATTAAAAGCGCACGGCAAAGCGGGATGGCTGAAGCTGCTTCACTTTCATATCGGAAGCCAAATCACCTCTATCGAGTCCATTAAAAAAGCCTTGAATGAAGGTGTAAGGATGTATACTGAACTTGCCTCTAAATACCCTACTCTTCATATCCTCGATGTAGGTGGAGGCCTTGCTGTAGATTATGACGGGACAAAAAGCATTGCCGACTCCTCGATGAACTATACACTGGAAGAATATGCGCGGGATGTCATTTACACAGTAGGGCAAGCCTGCCTTACTGCAGGGATTGCAGACCCCCTCATCATCACTGAATCAGGCCGCGCAATAGTATCCCACCATTCAGTGATGATTATTGAAGTCATTGATGTTACTTCTACACCTAAATCCATTGAAAGCGGCCCTCCCCCCAGCGAGCATGAAATCATTCTAAACTTATCCGAAATGGAAAAAGAACTCTCGCTCAGCAACTGCAGGGAAGTTTTCCATGATATTATGGAATTAAGGGAAAGAATATTAGAAGAGTTTGTCCATGAAAAGTTAAGCCTTGAGGAAAGAGCTTACGCGGAAAGAAGCTATCGTGTTTTACTATTAAAAATCCGCTCTCTATTCCAACAGCAAAATGATATTCCCGAGGAGATGGAAGAGTTAAATCAAATTCTCTTAGAGAATTATTTCTGTAACTTTTCCGTTTTTCAATCTCTTCCGGATGCTTGGGCTATCGGACAGCTTTTCCCTGTCATGCCCATTCATAGGTTAAAAGAAACACCTTCCCACCGTGCTGTCATTGCTGACCTAAGCTGCGATAGCGATGGAAAGATCTCATCTTTTATAGGGAAGAGAGAACCGGAAGACTGTATCAATTTACATCCTTATCAAGAAGAGCCTTACTATCTCGGCATCTTTCTTGTAGGGGCTTATCAAGAAATTCTTGGCGGACTACACAACCTCTTTGGCGATACTAACGTTGTCCATGCCGAACTTGGACCTGACGGCCGATGGGAAATATCGCGCCTAGTGGAAGGCGACAGCATCGAAGAAGTTCTCCACTATGTTCAGTATAATCCGGAAAAACTGAAAAACCAGCTTAATCTCATGATTGAGAAATCCCTAAAAGCCGGCCGCTTGTCCAATGCAGAATCTGCT
Source organism: Parachlamydiales bacterium (assembly GCA_041671045.1). Lineage (NCBI taxonomy): Bacteria > Pseudomonadati > Chlamydiota > Chlamydiia > Parachlamydiales > Parachlamydiales bacterium. The sequence continues at coordinate 163,782 of JBAZCF010000005.1, read as the reverse complement.
CAAGTAAAAAAAGAGTTTAAGCAAGCTCTTGAAAGTTACACATATTTAGTGGTTTAAGAATATGGACCCAAATAAATACATTAGTCAAGGCCACGGTATTTCCCATCGTTTTGGGGGGCTTACAGACCCTTATGGTGCAGAAAAAAATGCGTGTGTCGTCCTACTGCAAGTCCCCTTCGATAAAACCTCTACCTATCAAAAAGGTAGTTCTGAAGGGCCTGAAGCTTTGATAGAAGCCTCAAGGAACATGGAATTATACGACATCGAAACAGGTTCGGAAGTTTTTCTGAATGGTATTTACACAGCTTCCCCTATTGCATGCGGAACCACAGAAGAAATGCTTTTAGAAACCTACAAGGCAGCACATCATTATATTGAAGAAGGTAAATTCGTTGTGACATTAGGCGGTGAGCATACTATCTCCTATGGCGCCATCAAAGCGCATGCTGAGAAATACGCCCCTTTGACCATTTTACAATTCGATGCTCATGCCGACCTGCAGCCAAGCTATGAAGATAATCCTTGGAGCCATGCTTCAGTAATGTCCCGTGTAAAAGAGCTTCCTAACATATCCAAAACTGTCTCCGTCGGCATTCGCAGCCTTAGCAGCGAGGAGCTTCCCTACCTTGCCAAAGAAAACACTTTCTTTGCCCACGACATTTTTGAAACCGACCTTTGGATGGACCAAGCGCTAAGCTTGCTATCCGGGAATGTCTATATTACGTTTGACTTGGATGCCTTTGATTCTGCAATAATGCCCTCTACCGGGACTCCAGAACCTGGGGGACTGCAATGGAATCCCACATTAAAATTCCTCAAAATGGTTGCTGCAAAAACCAACCTTGTTGGGTTTGATGTGGTGGAACTATGTCCTAATCCCTACAACATCGCACCGGACTATTTAGCTGCAAAACTAGTCTATAAGTTACTAAGCTACAAATTCCAACAGACGGCAAAATGAATATGACCATCAAATCCTTTATGAAGAAGCACTATAAACATTTCAATGCTGCCGTATGTGTAGATGCTGCCGAGGCTTGGTGCGCCCATCTAAAAAACAAGGGGAAAATGTTCCTAGCTATGGCAGGTGCGATGAGTACAGCTGAAATTGGGATATCCCTAGCTGAAATGATTCGCCAAGATAAAGTTCATGCCATTTGCTGCACAGGGGCAAACCTTGAAGAAGACATTTTCAATCTTCTTGCCCATCATCATTACTTAAGGGTTCCCCACTACCGATCCTTAAGCAAACAGGAAGAATTGGAACTTCATGACAGGGGGATGAACCGCGTCACAGATACCTGTATCCCTGAAGATACTGCGATTCGTAAAATTGAAAAAGAAATCCTGCAACTTTGGAAAAATGCTGATCGTGAGAAAACAAGCTATTTCCCTTACGAATATATGTACCAGCTTTTAGATCTCCCCTCTATTAAACAAAGCTACGAGATAGACCCTAAAAACTCTTGGCTTATCGCTGCCAAAGAGAAAAATCTACCGATATTTACCCCTGGATGGGAGGACTCTACCCTAGGTAATATCATTGTTTCACATGTGATATCTAAGGATCTTCAAAATACCCATATTGTAAAATCCGGTTTAGAACAAATGGCCTTTCTTATTGAATGGTATAAAAACCAATCCCATCCTATAGGTTTCTTTCAAATCGGAGGAGGAATCGCCGGAGATTTTCCGATTTGCGTGGTTCCCCTTCTTCGCCAAGATTTGAATGAAAATGTCCCTCTATGGGCTTATTTTTGCCAAATTAGCGATAGCACCACTTCCTTTGGCTCCTATAGCGGAGCAGTTCCCAATGAGAAAATCACCTGGGGGAAACTAAGCATAGATACTCCAAGTTTTATTATTGAATCGGATGCTTCTATCGTAGCCCCCTTGATATTTGAATATGTTTTAGAAACTTGAACTTCTCTTTACACTCTGTTCTAAACACTCACTTATTAGCTTAATAATAGAATATTAATATGATGTTTCCTCCTTGGGAAGGTTATTCCCCCATGTCAAAATACCCAGGAATTAGGTGGGGTTTAATGTGTAAATTGCTCTTCGGATTTGTTTGTCCATAAATTGTATTCCCTGTAATCTGATGCTTCGCAGGGAGAAGACCGACATGCATATTGTACATCTAGCATCAGAATTAGCACCCGTAGCAAAAGTGGGCGGTCTAGGCGATGTCCTATTAGGATTATCCAGAGAGCTTTCTTGGAAAGGTCATGACGTAGATATTATCATTCCTAAATACGACTGTATGAACAGCAATGAAATCAGGGATCTTACTGTATTTCATACTAATCTCATGTCTTTTTTTGAAGGCGGATGGCATCCAAATACTATCTGGGTTGGCTGGGTAGAAAATCTCAAAGTTTATTTCATTGAACCACACCACGCGCGCTACTTCTTTAACCGCGGCTGTTATTATGGTTGTGAAGATGATACCGACCGCTTCCTTTACTTTGCCCGCACAGCAATGGAATTCATGTTCAAAAGTGGACTTAGGCCAAATATTATCCATCTTCACGATTGGCAGACTGCTATCTGCGCACCTCTTTACAAGGATATGTATTCTCCTTTAGGCCTGAATAGCGCCAAGATCGTTTTTACCATCCACAATATGGAATATCAAGGTAAGTGCTCAAAAAGCAACCTAGACAATATTGGCATGTTAGGATCAAATTATCTCGTACCAAACAAGCTGCAGGATAATCACGACGACCAGTTGATCAACCTTATGAAAGGAGGGATCATCTATAGCGATTTCTTCACCACTGTATCGCCGAATTATGCCAAAGAAGTTATGTCCCCCGACGGAGGACGCGGCCTAGAAAAAACTCTTCAACAAAATGCATTCAAATTTGCCGGTATTTTAAACGGTATCGACTATTCCTTTTGGAACCCTGAAATTGACCGATACCTCCCCGCGCATTATTCTGTGAGAGAAAAACCCCTAGATAAAAAAGACCTTTGCACGCTGGATAAAAAAGGATTCATTAAGCAATATCTCCGAGAGAAACTTGCCTTAAATGAATCTCATCGCCCTTTAGTAGGCTGTGTTACCCGCTTAGTGCCACAAAAGGGCATAGATCTCATCAAATTTGCTATTAAATATGTAGAGGAACACAACGGACAGTTTATTTTATTAGGCTCCGGACCCATCCCTAGTATTATGGCTGAATTTCATGAACTAAAAGAATATTACGACGACAATCCCAATGTCAGCATCATCCTAAATAGTCAAGAAGACATGAGCCACCTGATCTACGCTGCATCAGATATGTTTATTGTGCCTTCTCTTTTCGAACCCTGTGGACTAACGCAAATGATCGCTCTGAAATACGGAAGCATCCCTATCGTACGGAAAACAGGCGGCTTAGCTGATACGATCTTTGACGTGGACAACTCAGGCCGTACTGACCAGATGGCTGATGGATATACTTTCGACAATCCGAATAACAAAGAGTTTGAAGCAGCCCTTGCGAGAGCCTTAGACTGTTGGTTCCATCACCAAGATAAATGGCGTAAAATGATGGTCAATGGCATGTCTATTGATTTCAGTTGGAATCATCCTGCGGATAAATACCTCCAAATATACGAAGGGATCATGCAAGAAAAAAAAACTATATTGAATTGACGGAAGGGATGAAATCGTGAATCTTGCGAACTATTTTACTCTTCTTAGGCTTGTTATCAGCCCTATTTTCCTTTTAGTCTATCTAGAGCCTGACTGGTTTGGCCTTAACTCGCAATGGCTCCCATACGCCCTCCTCGCCTTATTAGGAATTTCAGAGCTTTCAGATTTTTTTGACGGCTTTTTTGCCCGAAAATTCAACCAAGTGACCGAGCTAGGAAAAATTCTTGACCCTATGGCTGACAGCATCTCTCATATCTCAATGTTTTTAGCGTTCACTCAAGACCCTATCCGCTTACCTATCTGGACAGTCTTTATTTTCATGTATCGTGATTTCGTTGTCAGCACACTGAGAACAGCCTGTGCTCTGCGCGGCTATACTTTAGCAGCACGCATTAGCGGCAAAATCAAAGCAGGAGTGCAAGCCAGTGCAATATTGATCATCACCTTGCTTCTCATCCCGGCTGCATCAGGGGAAATTACTCAAAGCACCTTACAACTTTTTGCTACGGTCATTGTTGCTTTGGCTGCAATATATACCCTTTATTCAGGTTTTGATTATGTCTTTGCCAATCGTTTTTATATCTATCGTTTGCTAAAACAACCTAAAAAGGCTTCAGACTCATGACTGGCAGTATCTTAGGTGTCGGCGCCCTCTTTGTAGACACTGTGTACATGGTGGGTGATGAATTCCTCATTAAAAATAAAATGGAAAAAGGCAGCGTTGCTGAAATCGAGGAAGAAGAAATAAGTGCTCTCACCAAAACTATCACGGATAAAGGGGTAATTGCACCGGGTGGTAGCTGCGCAAATGTCATGCGCGGATTGGCCCAATTAGGATGGAAATGTTTTTTGACGTGTAAAATAGGCAATGACTCCTTTGGTGAATATCTAGCAGAAGATTTACTCTCTTACAACATCGAGATTATTCACGAACGCGTCCCACAGCCCTCAGGCAGGATATTTTGCTTTGTCAATGAAGTGGGTGAACGTACTATGCGTTACATCCCCGGAGCAAAAGTTAAAAGCGAAGATTTATCCCAGAATCATTTTAAAGATAAACGTTTGGTCCATATTGAAGGTTATGCACTTGATTATGGCTCAATCGTTGAAGAAGCCGCCGCCAAAGCCAGAGATGCTAAAGCACTTGTTTCTTTTGATTTAGCAAATTACATGTATGTCGCTATGTATTCTGAAAGGATCAAAAAAATTCTCACTGCTTCCGTAGATATTGTTTTCAGTAATAAAGACGAAGCCCAAGAACTAACCAATCTACCTCCTCGCGATGCGGCCAAGGCGATCAGTGATTTATGTCCCCTTGCTATCGTTACAATCGGTGATGAAGGTTGCTGGATTTGCAAACAAGGGGAAGAACCCCTGCATTTTCCGGCCAGGAAAGTCCATGTGAAAGATACTACCGGCGCAGGAGACCTTTTTGCGGTGGGATTTCTAGATCAATATTTAAAAGGGGAACATTTGCAGAAATGTGCAGAACTTGGGGCTGAACTCGCTTCACGCGTCATTCAAGTTAAAGGCGCTTCCCTTAAGATTTAGGATTCTGGATTAGCTTTGCTTGCCCTTTCAATATCGAACCCTATTTCGTTCCGCAAGACATAGATACCATAACAGTTCATGATTAACAGAAGGCCGCCGACACTGGTCATTATTGTTTGAGCTACAGTAGGGTCCACAAAGGAAAAGAGTCCTAACGCCACCGTAGCATAAATAAAATAGGCAATCTTTGCAGGTTTTCCCCCCAGATACTGGGCGCAATTCAGACCTACAGCAAAATAAGCGTTTATAGTTGAAAATCCCAACAGGAAAAGAAAAAAGGGCATAAACCATTCGACATGGCTGAAAACCGTTCCAAGTGCCGTTTGCACCATCAATTCTTGGGGAATATTCTGATTCCATACCCCTGTAACCAATATGAGTAGTATTGTCGTAGTGCAAATGATAAACGTATCCAGAAAAATATCTACAATGACTAAAGATGCCTGCTTTTCAGGCTGTATCACACTACTTTCGCTATGGATAACAGAAGCGTAGCCGATACCGATATCTCCTGTGTAGCAAGCCCTGCGTATCCCCTGCGTTACAGCTATCAAAATAGTACTGCCGATAAATCCGCCTACGGCAGCATGCCCTGTAAATGCAGTCGTAAACACTGTGAGCAGCACTTCAGGGATCACCGCAGCATTTTGGAATATCACATAGGCGCCCATACTGCAATAGACGACGACGAAAATCGGCACTGTAGCTGAGGAAATCATTCCCACACGACGAATACCGCCCCATGCAGCATAGAGAACTAAAACCAATAGCACCCCCACAACTGGAATTTTAGGCAGGTCAAAATTGAGGGAAATACTGGAAGCCATGATGCTGAACTGGTACACCTCTACGCCGTACATGCAAAGCAAAAGGCTTACGGTAATAGGTGCCCAGCTTCCGTTGAAAACACGCTGTAAATAGTACATCGGTCCGCCCCTAAAATGTCCGTGGGCATCGACGACCCTGTATTTTATTCCAAGATATACTTCCGAATATTTTATGATGGCGCCCAGGGTAGCTGTCAACCATAACCATAAAAGAGCACCCGGACCGCCAATTGTGACTGCGGTGCAAACTGCGACAATATTTCCAATGCCAATACACCCCCCTACGCAAGCAAAGAAAGCTTGCAAAGGGTGAACCTTGCCATCAGCCACATGTTTTTGTCGTAATAATGTTAGAAAGTTATTTAAGGCTGTCGTGAAGCTCCGCACTTGAACGAAGCCGCTTTTCCAGGAAAAGTATATCCCCATCAAGACGATAAAAGGGAAACAAAAGTAGATCCAAATTGCATCTTCGAGCCATAACAGTATTTCAAGCATGAGTTCAAACATAAGCTATCTGACATCCCTAACATTAGTAAGTCTTTCAAATTAGCTAGGGGTGCGGCGAAATAACGTTGCACCCCTACACTAATATAAGCATCGTTAGCTTAGGTTTCCGAGCTAATGTAAGCGTCGTATGGCTAAAGACTTAGTGTCCAAGGTATAGAATCAAGCCATTGAATGTCAATAACCTTAATTATCTACTCTGAAGCTACCTTGACGATCGCACACAAAGGCAGAAAATATTTTAACAAATAGCGGAGGTATGAGTTCTTTCTCAAAAACTGAGACATCCCAATGGTCCGGCATTTTCTTTACAAATTTACGTTTTAAATTGGCCAAGAGAAAGGCTGAATTTGAAGGTGAGACAACCGAGAATCCCATTGCATTTTCATCTAAGTAGGCAATAGCAATCCTTTCCCCGCTGCTATTATAGATATTGAATTTAGCCGATTCGGTTGTCATAGCTTGACCATCAATCTGACCTAAATAATTACCGTCCAAATCATAGATATTGATCACGGCTGCCCAAGTAAATAGCATGCTTAATGGTCTTAATTGGTAGATTGCTTGCGCTTCAAAGACTCCATGCTTGTCATAAAGATCATAGTGGGTACGCAAATGGAAGGAACTCTTAATAACGCTGCCATGTTGTTGTGCCCCTGCAAAAAATTCGAAGATCCTGCAAAAAGTGTAGTCGCGACGGTAGGTTTTAAAGCTTACTTGGTCTTCTTCATGTAATTCATCAGCTGTTAATCCATGAAAAGCAGTACATAAAAAAATAAAAGTGCATAACACATATAAAAACTTATTCATTTTTTAACCTCGAATTATCAATAAAATTGACAAAGATTGTGTCACATATTTACTTTTTGTTCAAATGCATACTAGGTAGTACAATGATCAAAAATACATTTTGGAGAGGTGTTAAAGCCACCCTTCCTTTACTTATAACGTTTGCGGTTGTTATTTGGATCTTTTCTGTGATTGAAGCTTTCTTCGGCGGGATTTTTAAAGAGATGTTCGGTCCCTCGTATTACTTCAAAGGCTTAGGAAGTTTACTCGGTTTAGTGTTTATTTTCTGTTTTGGCATCCTTGTTAATTTGTGGATCATTCAAGGTATTTATAATTATGGTGAAAGCCTTGTGAAACGCATCCCTGTGATCAAAAACATCTATAACTCTTTAGAAGATCTAATGGGATTCTTCGATCCTACACGCAAAGGCCAAAGCGGTGTGCCTGTTCTCATTGAAACAAGCCTAGGCCAAGTCATCGGTTTTGTTACCATAGACAACTCGGAGCAGCTCCCTGACGGCCTTAGCCAACCTGACCTAATCGCAGTTTACATCCCCTTAAGTTACCAAATTGGAGGGATGACTGTGTTCATCCACAAATCGCAAGTCAAAGAAATGAACATGCCTGTGGATAAAGCTATGAGTTTCGTTTTAACTGCCGGAATGACCGGACAAAAGCAAGTAGGATAATGGACAATAATTCGCATGAGTATATAAAGAGATCTGATACTGACTGGCGTGAGAAGCTAACTCCCGAAGAATTCCATATTTTAAGAGAAGGCGGTACTGAACCTGCCTACAGAGGCAAATATGCCAACCATTACGAAAAGGGGTGCTACCACTGCGCAGGATGTGATCTTCCGCTCTTTGACTGGCATGACAAGTTTGATTCGGGGACGGGCTGGCCTAGTTTTACTCACCCTATTCAACCGCTGCATATTGATTTTCATGACGATTATAAATTAGCCGTCAAAAGAACTGAGGTACGTTGTGCACGTTGCAATAGCCATTTAGGACATGTTTTCGAGGACGGGCCGCCGCCGATGCGCAAGAGGTTTTGTATTAACTCAATAGCATTAAAATTCATTGCTGATCATCAACAACAGGAGATTCCATGAAATATCTATCTTTAGTCTTAGGAGCTTTGTTTCTAGTTACGGGTCTTCAGGCAGAAAAAGTCTGTGAAAGCTGCATTTTGCGTCAGCAATCACACAAGGACGACATCAAAAATGGACCTTACTATGAAGATACCGGATTTTTCACAATGGATACGTTAGAAGGTACGCCCCTGGCACCGGCTCAAAAAACGGCTCCTGCACCTAAGAAGCAAGTTAAAACACCTTCTACAGTGAATAATAATCCAGCCAAATAGCTAGATGTAGTTCGAGACTTCTCGCTCAAACTGAAAATATAGGATCATTTTCAGTTTGAGGGTTAGGGTTTCGGCCGGTATTTAGCTGTCTATTTAGTCCTTGCGTGTGTTCTCTTGGGATGTTAATATTGCTTGAAAGGATTTATGGTGAAGCTATGCAAGAAGAAAGCAAACGTTATTCTCCTCCCATTGATAAAGAATTGGAACTCCCTGAGACGGTTTTTATTAGGGATATTGAAAATAAGGTTTTTCAAGGCATTGTATTACAAAGCCTTGCAACAATTCCCGGCATAACATTGCTCGAAGGAAATTTCATTGATACCATTTTCAATCGCGGCAGCGTGGAAGGGATAAAAGGAATATCTACAGAGCAAGATAATAAATCCCATTCGATTAGTGTGAAGATCGAAGTCAATATTAACTTCGGCATTAGCATACCTGAGAAGGCAGAAGAGATTCAAACAACCATCACTCAAGAACTTACACACCTTACGGGTTTGCATGTTTCCTGCGTACATGTTGTCTTTAAAAACATTACGCCCGTGAATACCACCAAAAAAGCTATCACAAACGAAGCTTCCTCCGAAGAATGGCAGTAGAGTGTGAAGTGCAGCTTTGCTGCACGCTTTGAATCGATTAAAGATCTATAGAACAACGCCCTTGAATACCAAGGCCCTAACCGGGTCGAGGGTCACAAGTTGTCCTTCTTTCAAAATGCGAAGCGCATCGTCAGCTCTAACTAACACCGGTTTTTCCATTTCTTTTGCTACTTCAACCAAATAGAGTTCAGAATCTAAATCGTCGATATGATTCTGTAATACAATCCCACGCGCACCCGCGATGAATGGTAAGTATTTCTCGTTACATTGTGTTAATACTACAATTTTATCCGTGAAACCATACTCAGGCTGGGAATCTGAATCTAAAACCATAGCAACGTTGCCGTAAACTTTCCCGCCATGTCCAAAATGCCCTCTTACTAAAACATTTCCCACGTTCTCGACTATTATCGAATTTGTCGTCCCTTCAACACCGAAAGGTGAACCGGCGGTAACTACTGCTAAATCGCCATAAGTGATGTAGTTTTCTGCTAATGCTAAAGCGCTTATTTTGCTGTACCCGTCAGATAAGCTGTCGATCCTGTCCGCAATTGCCGGTGTCACTCCCCAAAAAAGGGCCATCTTATGATAGGTATTGATATCGGTGGTCATTGCTATAATAGGCTGACTAGGGCGTAAGCGGCTTATTAAACGCGCGCTAGCTCCACGTGTTGTAAAAGTAAAGATACACTTTGCTCCGATACTATAGGAAGTCTTTACAGCCGCCAAACTAACCGCTGAAGGAACGTCATGATAGACCAGTCCACTATGCAGATTGAAGTATGCCCTGTTATCAAAATCCTTTTCTGACTCTTCGATAATACCCCGCATCATATTCACTGTTTCTACCGGATATTTGCCTATAGCTGTCTCTCCTGACAACATCACTGCCGAAGACGCATCATAGATAGCATTCGCTACGTCCGACACTTCAGCGCGTGTAGGACGCGGGTTCTGTATCATGGATTCTAGCATTTGAGTTGCAGTGACAGAGACTTTTCCTGCTAAGTAACACTTACGGATCATCATTTTCTGCAGCTTAGGCACTTGACTGAGAGGGACTTCCACTCCTAAATCTCCGCGGGCAATCATAATCCCGTCAGAAACTTGCAAGATGCTATCGAAATTTGTCACCCCTTCATGATTCTCGATTTTAGCAATAACGAATATTTCGCTTTTGCCAAAATCATGCAGGATCTTTTTCACTCCCAGCACATGTTTAGCTGAGCGGACGAAAGACGCTGCAATGACATCAATATTGTTCTCACAGCCGAATCGAATGTCTTCAATATCTCTGTCAGTAACTGCAGGAAGGGAAAGAGATACATTTGGGACATTAACCCCTTTCTTGGAGCGCAAAATCCCGTTATTTTCAATTTGTACAACAACGCCATGCGATGATGTTGACAATACGACAGAACTGATGTAACCATCATCAAAAAGAACTTTGACACCGGGTTCTAAATCTTTAAGAATGTAAGGAGGATCAATGTGGACTTGTTCTGCGTTGCCTTCTACATTTTCCGCGGTGAGAAGCCACAGCTGCCCTTTTTGAAGCTGTACTTGGTCGTCTTTTATATTTCCGATACGTATTTCTGGACCTTTGGTGTCCAACATTATAGCCAAGGGGACATTACGCGTCTGACGAGCTTCTTTAAGCATGTTGATAGAATGGAGATGCTGCTCGTGTGTGCCGTGGCTGAAATTTAATCTGGCAACGTTCATGCCTGCATCAATGAGGCTCAAAATTTTTTCCAGCGAGGCTACCGAAGGACCTATTGTACAAATAATTTTTGTGCGGATCATCTCACTTTTTCCTTTTACCAGGCGGAGTGCTTAGCAATTCCATAATATTCATAATATATATATATTACCTAATCTAAAAGAATCTTGTCGCAGGACAATAACTTAATTTCCTCTTTGTAAGATAGTTTTTAACAGTGCACTCTCTTTGACATGCCTTTTCTCGAATTGACGAACATTTAACGATTTAGTATAGAAAAATTTTTGATCATCAAGGTAATTCCATGAAGAAAATATCCGTCTTTTTAAGCTATTTTTTCCTCTTCATCCCCTTCATGCTCCACGCTGAAATCGTGAATATTGCCGTACGTTGGGATGGCAAAGCCTGCAGAGAAAACTGTAATATGCAGCTGGAAAGAGGCTTTAAAAGAATGCCCGGCGCTGTCGGTTTAGATGTTGACTACAAGAACGGCTTTGCAACAATGCGATGGATGCCTTTATCTAGATTCCAATTTCAGAATATTGCATTAGTCTTACGCCCTCCCGGCGTTCAAGCGCTAGATGTCACTATGACTGTACGCGGAACAGTCACTAAGACCGGAAACCGTGTAACTCTAACTTCGATCGGCGATGAAACAGCTTTTATACTAGTTCCTAAACCTCCGGAAAATATTAAAACTAAACCGAATCTAAATAACTATTCTGCTACGGGCCTTGACCCCAATCTATTACAAGTCTTAGATAATAGCGAAAAAGGATATTACGTCATAACCGTTACAGGGAAACTCCTATCACCGGAACAATCGCCGCCTAACTATTTAGGTGTAGAAAGCATTGTAAGCGATGCTCCTGCAACCAATACACCTCTTAGTCCTAAGGACCGTCTAAAACAATGGCAAGTCGATAGAAATAACACCTCTATCCCTGCTAAGGGGGCACCCCCCTCTAATCCTCCCATTCCTGCCTCACCAAGCAAGGATGGGACGCCTCGATAAAATATATCTGTGAGAGTGTTTATTAGGCCATAAGCTCAAACACCCTCAAGCGCGCACTAAACTCAATAATTTGACTCATAGAACAATATTAAGGCAAGACCGCTGCCTTGCATAAGACAGTTTGCAAAACAAATATTTCTATTGGCTCGGGCCAAAAATATGAGGTTGATTATGTCTTGGGAAGGTGATTTAGCATCGACATCACAAGAGCGTCTGTTGCACGTGACAATGGATACTTGCACTAAGGAAGTTGTTATAAGCAACTCCACCGGCGTGGCTCAGTCCATGCTGAAGCATCAAAGATCCGTTTCCCATTCAAGCGCACTCACACATACATTAAAATGGGCAAACGAAAAACAAGCTTTGTCCATTGAAAATGCAAGTCCTCCTCCGGCTACTCCGTCCCGCTTATCCCATTCAGAAGGAAGTAAGGATAATTTCCTTAACGAACGAAAATTGCGTTGCTTCTTTTCCAAAGTCACAAAAGCAGCCGGCAGAGGAGTCATTGGGTCATTTAGTGAGGTCCCAAGACATACCTCTAACGAAATAAATCAATGGATTGCTGAAGGATACTCCACACTTCAAATACTCCATGATAAGATCAAAGAACAGCCTTGGCGTCAAATTGCGTCGGTTGGACATCCGGCCTTAATGGAACAGTTGATAGCCCTGCAAAAATTACTGGAAAAACCTCCATTTATTAGTGCTCCCTATCAAGCAGAGTTTATTTTGAAACAAGCCTTGATTCTAGCTCATCAGGCCACAGCCATTTTCTCTCCGGATGAACTGGTGCATAGAAGCTTGGAGATCTCCTTCTGTGAATTAGGAAAACTAATTTTTGCTGCTGACAGATCACCGGTAACACTTATTGAACGTGTGAAACTTTTTCAAGGTAATAGCCTTATAGAATGGCTTAGTGATAATGTCCAAAACGTGATTGACCAATCAAAGTTAAAAATTAAGCAAAACTGCCAAAAGCATCTTTTCAGCGGACTTCAATCTCCGGATCTGGCAAGACGCAATAAACTAATAAAAGAAACATCCGATCTTCTGCTACTGCAAGATGGTACTATTAATACAGGTCTTATTCATATTGTAAGCGAGGAATTAGTCAATTCCGACATGGAATTGCAATTGAAGATGAACCTTTTGCAGTCTACTCCCAAATTACGTTCTATCGTGAATTCACTCAATCCAACAACACTTCACCAGCCTATCCTCAATACCCTTAATGATAGAGGCTTACACGAAAACTCTACCTCTCAAAAAAGGAGCGCAGCCTTCACCGCCCTGACAGCTCTATTTTCACATCTGCGGCAAGGAAATGAAGGGTCATGCTTTGCAACCTTCCTAGCAATTAATATGCTTGCCTCCAGGCCCGTAGAATGTGCGGAAGACTTTATCGAATTGCTGCAAAAAGGCTACCTCACAAAATATTGCGACGGGATATCCATACAATTCCCCTTTATTCCTTCGTCCTATTCAGAATCTATTGATAAGAATGTCTTGGTCACTCATACAGGTCAAGGTTTGCTCCCCGATGGAAATAAGCCTTATTTATGGGATTCTCCCGGACTGCAGTCTGCTGCGTATGCTATGGGGATCAAAGATGTTAAATCAGCTATTGAGGCTTATTTACAACAGTTATCTGCTAAAACAACAGTAGAGCTTCCTCTTACAGTGAAACCCCTTGATATCATCAGGTCGTTCAGTGTTAGTCCTGAAATTCAATATAAAGGGATTAAAGCCTTTGAAGAGGAAGAAACATCTCCTTTGCTTATGGCATGGGTTAGCTCAATTGCCGGAATGGCAGAGGCAAATGAAAGCGGCATTTTGAAATCTACCGTCATTGTAACAATACTTACAGTGCTTATTGAGAATATCCATAAGATCACACCCCCCTTTCCTAAACCACTAATTGAATTATTTAATGTGTATTTGAATGACGAGCTCAATAAATCCTTACGATTTCTGTACGACAGATCTATTGATAATGCGAGCATCGGGAACGATCAACATTCTAAAAAAGGGGGCTTTGTCCTATTTGATAGAAATGATTCGATTTCTCCCGATAAATGGACAAAGATAGACTCTTCGGAGCTGTTTAACGCATTGATACAAAAACATGCACTTCTTGTGCTGGCCAAGATCAAAGAACAGGGGAATATGCGTGTGATACAATGGCTAGAGCTTTTTACTGTGACAGTACAAACCCTGTTTGAAAGTGAATATTTCTTAAATGAAACCATCAAGAATATCAACGTTAGAAATAATCGTTTAAAAAACCCGCTGAAAAAAGTTGATGATCTAAAATATACACCCTGGTTAATACGTGGAGGTAATAACCCCAAAAAAATACTGCAAGTATACTTAGAGTCGAGCCAGCTGCCGACAACTGAAAAGTTCACCCCTCTTTCAGCGCCAAACTTACTGCAGAAAATTCTGCAATTAGGCCAGGCTTGCTCGGAACATAACCACGACCACTCGAAAACAAACCCTTACCTTCTAACTCCGGTCAGGACACAAGGACTACACTCTTTTTCCCTTATGCTAGGACATCCGTCCCTTTTAAAAGGTTTTGAAAAAGGGGCCGACACCAATGCTTGGTTACAAGATTGCGTCCTCAAGCCAGGAAAAACCATCGCAGCAAGCCCTATCGATGCCCAAATGAAAAGGGCACTCATTGACCTCACCTTAAAAAAAATAGTCTCTTCTAAAAATACGCAGGCTTTCCTTGACCAGTACATCACCATACCGCATAACGTAACTATCAAAGAATTCCGCTATCACATTAAAGGGATATTGCAGCGCATACAGCCTAATACATCACGCATCCTGTCGATGTGGATGCGCAAGATAGACACTCATATCTACACATCCCTACAACCTAACATGAAACTCGGCCTTGAGAATAGCGCCGTTCATTTTGCTGACACTAACTGGTATGAAGGCGCACACGACGTCCATTTTTGCTTTGTAGTGAATCCAGGAAATGGAAAGCTGGAAATCTGGGAAGCCATGGATAATGGAAAGAATCTTTCTGCCGCAGACCAGATGGTTTGGCTGCAGGATCACGAATGGGAAATTTATGAACCTTTCTTCTTAGATAAGGAGACTAGCCATGTTAAAAAATAATAGTTATTTGGATCTGCCAAAAAAAATCATCCCCGTGGGATCCCTTTCTTATCTTTGTAAAGGTGATTCCCCCGATAATCGACGTATAGAGGTCGAAGATATCCCTTTCTATTCGCTGAATAAACTCGTGGTAACTTTTCCGGAGCTCATCCATCATCCCGGCGCACTTGCCCGCTGCGCTAATTTTCTTTTTACCGGAGAAACGTTCCGTGTTATTACTGACCCCAACGTATTCATCAGAGAGTATCTTCAAACTAAAGACACCCTAATAGCTACAAAATATGGCAAAGCAAATTTAGCCAAAATGCATGCTCCAAAGTTTATGGGCAATTCTTTCGTGTTCTTTGTTTGGAATGAAGTCAATGATATGGCGTATTGCGTACGTTGTGCTTATCCCTTTATTAATAACCACAATGACATCCAATACAGCCTTTTTATTGAAAAGCCTCTA
Source organism: Parachlamydiales bacterium (assembly GCA_041671045.1). NCBI lineage: Bacteria > Pseudomonadati > Chlamydiota > Chlamydiia > Parachlamydiales > Parachlamydiales bacterium. Next base: position 148,171 of record JBAZCF010000005.1, on the reverse strand, counting down.
CAGGCTTAAATCCCTTGATACTTATGGCAAAGACATTGCGGTCGATGCGTCCTCTTGTCTTTGCCATAAATTCAAACCTAGCTTGGGTTTGATCTATTCCGCCATAAGGGCTGTACGGAAACCGATACTTGGTGAAAAATCACCCTCAGGCACAGGCACTGCACCTACGATTTCGCCGCCAATGACCGCCCTGTATACTTCGCGCGCTAAATCCACATTGTTCTGCTTCATCCAGTTTTTCTCTACTCTCGAATCATTTTGAGCCACAAACTCTGTGGATGTCCACTCTTTGATGGCCCTTTTTGTAGAAAATTTTATTAGGTGGCTATTATTGGCTCTACACCATTCAGAAGAAGAAGGTAATTTCTTACCAGCCCATTCCGCATAAGCCAGGGCATCCTGATACGAAATACTAGTAATCGGCTGAAGATCCTGTCCCTTAGGAATGCGTCCCGCAGGCCATGCCTTGGGTCTTGGATAGTTTTCCGATTTGACAAACCTATAGTATTGCTTATTTGTTACAGGATACTTATCAATATAAAACGCCCTTGCCGCCTCTTGCGATTCAGGCAAATCACCCTCTGCCGCGCAAGCAACTTCCTGCTCATTGATGAAAACCATACCCGCTAAATCCGGATCATGCGATAGGTCTTGTTCATCATCTTCAATTGATTCTGGGACTATCTTAACAGCAGGGACCTTGTAGTAGCCATCGCTATCTTTGTAACTGTCTGTACTATGTTTTGTGATCAACTCAGAAGGTTGGGTCATAGCCACTAGAGGCTCATCCCTTAATACACAAGACTGCGCTAAAAGCGGTTTCCTTACGGCTCCTCCTTTCGCAACAAAATACTTTTTCTGCTTTTCTTCCAGTGCTGTAAACTGAATTTCATTCTTTACTTCAGTAGGCGATTCCACACTTTGGGCAGCATCGTTTTCTTCCTCTTCGCTGCTTCTTAATGGATCCCTCTTTTTGGGTACGTAAGTTATAGATTCACCAATAAGAGAGATATCCGAAGGCTGAGAGGATATTTTAGCACCAGCAGTAGGATTGTCGACAGGAATTCTTCCCACAACGGTATAATTGGTAGCACCGCTATCCTCTCTTATTGTTGGCACAATCAAATATGTCCCCGTTTCTAAAGCTAGGGAATTATCCCCTTTATTGTCTAAAGGTTTTACCGGCTCATTATTTAAAACAGGTTTTGATTGTACAGGCACTGCAGGGTACACGGGTAAAGGTGCAGAAGGACTCGTACCCCCGGTTTTTGGAATAGGGGCAATAGGTGAACGCCTTTCAGGCATCGCAGGCGGCGTATTCACAGGAAAAATCTCAGGAGCAGCTGTAGACTGCTCCGGAACAAAAAGCACATCTTTTGACACGGACGTGACAACCCTAGGTACGGGACGTGGCTCTTCTGCAGGTGATGTATTTGCCGGTGCATTAACAGTCTTGACAGGAGAAGCAGTTTGACTAGGAGTTATATTATTCTGCTTGATAGGAGGAAGGCCTTTAGCAAATTCTGCTGAATTATGCTTATAGACCCTTATTATATCGCTCCAATTGAGCTGCGTAACTTTGTTATCGCCAGTGATCGTTACAGGTAATGTCTGGCTTTTCAATATTGCTAATGGAATATGCTTGTACTCCCCTTCTTTCGTAAGAACAATTCCATGCAAACCGCCATCATTTATCACATCTACAACGGACAGCAGAGGGAGATCATAATCTTTCTGACCATCGTTAACACTCAATGTCGCATCCTGCAGACGCACCGGTATCAAAGAACCGTCTTTGAATCCTACCATAAACATCTGCGGCCCCTGGGCCGGTTTCACATGCGAACGATTAGAATTCAAATCGATCGAAATGATATCTATAAAAGGGATTTGACGCATTTCACCATCGGAGCCCTTAACTTCTATAGCGCTACCGTCCGTAAAATCTGAGATAAAATTCGTTCCATCGATATTTTCGATGTACATTTTCCATGTGCCTTGGTCAGTGGAAAATTTCACGTTCTTAGCATCTTGAATTCTAAAAGGAACTGATCCGAATGGATAAATCAAAGGAGGAAGAACCGTAAGGTGCCCCTGAATTTTTGATCCGTCAGTTAAATAGATGACATCTTCAACAGGAGTGCTAGGAGCTACATTCTTCTGCGGAGAATAGGTGATTCTGCGTTGGACTATCATAGGTTGAGACATTGGGGCCGCTGTCAACGATAATTCCATTATCATTGAAACCACAAACAATGAACTCAAAAAACATTTTTTCATTTTCCCTAACTCCATATTCTTATTAATCAAGAATTTCTTATATTAGACGTTATAAAATCTGGAAAGTACAAAAGCATTTGGTGTATTATTTTTTTAGGTCTTTGTAGGAGAAATGTGTCTCAGCGCAAAATAATTTTAAAAAACGTAAATGTTCATAACTTAAAATCTATTTCACTTGAATTAGATCATGGCCAGCTCATTCTTTTTACAGGTGTCTCAGGATCAGGCAAATCGTCCCTGGCGTTCGATACACTCTATGTAGAAGGACAGCGGCGCTATATTGAATCCCTATCCACTCAAGCGCGCCGTCAAATGACGGATATGGCGAAACCGGACGTTGAACACACCGAAGGTATTACTCCTACCATCTCGATCGAGCAAAAGACTGCCGGACGGAATCCCCGCTCTACCGTTGGCACAATGACAGAAATCTATGATTACTTGCGTGTACTCTACGCACGCGTTGGCGTTCCCCACTGTCCTGTTAGCGGAGAACCCGTCGCTCCTCAAAGCCGCGAAAGAATCATTAAAACCGTCCAGAGCCTCCCGCCTAAAACAAAGCTGATCATCTTAGCTCCTTACGCCAAGCAGAAAAAAGGCGAGTTTAAAGATGACTTCCAAGACCTTCTGCGCAAAGGGTATACTCGGGCACGTATCGATGGAAAAATGGCTAATCTGGAAGAACCCATCACCCTTGATGGGAATGTCGCCCATACAGTCGAAGTGTTAATCGATAGAATCGTCATTAGCACTGAAAATAACTCCCGCATCGCCGAAGCACTGACTAACGCCCTGCAATTCAATGACGGTTCCTGCATCACCGTTGACGCAGATACAGAAGAAGAAACATTCTACTCGATGCACGCCTTCTCCCTTGCATCCGGAATTTCCTATTCCTCCCTCGAACCTCAAGACTTTTCCTTCAATAGCCCCTCTGGCATGTGCCCTCGCTGTCAAGGTTTGGGTATGGTCAACGAATACATCATTGAGAAAATCGTCGACCCTAAAAAAAGCATTGCTGAAGACTGTTTTATCATCGGAAGCTCATACAACACTGTCCGCTACGGTAACATCTACGACAACCTTGCCCGCCTCTATAACTTCAGCGTACACACACCCTGGGAAAAGCTCCCCCCTAAAGCGCAAAACGTGTTTCTCCAAGGGACTGAGAAGAAGTGGACACGCATGCACCTCGTCCATCCTGACACCGGTGCAACCTGGACAGATCATGTGCAATGGCGTGGAATCCTCTACGAAGCCCATTCGAGATATTCAGAAGCTACCAGCGACTCCTACCGCCGTAAGATGGAAATGCTGATGAGTGAACAAACGTGCCCAGAATGTCACGGAGAACGTTTAAAACCTTATCCTGCAGCAACGCAATTCTGCGGAAAAAGAATCTATGAAATGACCCATATGACTGTCAGCGCATGCTTGGCTTTCTTTGAAAAGGTCAAGCTCTCCCCTTCAGACGAGATCATTGCTGAGGAACTACTAAAAGAAATCAGCCAAAGGCTCTACTTTCTTAATGATGTAGGCCTCCATTACTTAACATTAGATAGAACAGCTCCTACACTTTCCGGCGGAGAGGCACAAAGGGTAAGGCTCGCTTCGCAAATAGGATGCGGACTTGTGGGCATCACTTATATTTTGGACGAACCCTCTATCGGATTGCATCCACGGGATAATAAAAGGCTGATTGAAACATTAAAACGCCTCCGCGACATGGGTAATACCGTCATTGTAGTGGAACATGATGAAGAAACCATCTTAGAGGCGGACCACATTGTGGACTTCGGGCCCGGCCCCGGTGTCAGAGGCGGAGAGATTGTTGTCAGCGGCACCCTTAAAGATCTCCTTAAAAATAAAGATTCCTATACCGGGGCATATCTTCTCGGCACCAAAGAAATCCCCGTTCCTAAGAAAAGACGCAAACCTACAAAAGAAGTGCTAAAGATCCAGGGAGCAGCGCACCATAACCTGAAAAACGTCAATGTGGATATTCCTTTAGGACTCTTTATTGCAGTGACCGGGGTTTCAGGCTCAGGAAAATCTTCTCTTATCACCGAGATACTATACCCCGCCCTAAGCAACGAGTTACTGCGAAGCTCGCTCTCTGTAGGCACTCATAAAGCTTTGCTCCACTCCAACCTTATCGATAAGGTCATCGCCGTAGACCAGACGCCCATTGGAAGAAACCCTCGCTCTAACCCCGCAACCTATATCAAACTCTTTGACGATATCCGCGACCTCTATGCCCAATTGCCTGAAAGTCAGGCGCGCGGATATAAATCAGGCCGCTTCAGCTTTAATGTGAAAGAAGGCTCTTGCCCTCGCTGCGAAGGGATGGGCATGATAAAAATCGATATGGACTTCCTCGAAGATGCCTGGGCAGACTGCCCTGTCTGCCATACACAACGCTTTGATCACGAAACGCTCTCTATCCTGTATAAAGGCAAAAACATCTACAATGTACTGGAGATGGAAGTCGATGAAGCTGCAGAGTTCTTTCAAAACATCCCCCATATCTTCCACAAACTCAACATGTTGCAGAAAGTTGGCCTCGGTTACATTAAAATCGGCCAATTTTCCACAACCCTTTCCGGCGGAGAAGCGCAAAGGGTAAAATTAGCAAAAGAACTTGTCAGGCCACCTACCGGCAAGACACTCTATATATTGGATGAACCCACCACCGGACTTCATTTTCACGACATCAAACACCTGCTTGAAGTCTTGCATGAACTTGTAGAAAGGGGCAATACAGTCCTTGTCATCGAACATAATATGGACGTCGTCAAGACGGCAGACTGGATCATCGACATGGGGCCTGATGGAGGCGAACAAGGAGGCCTTGTCGTAGCAACAGGTGCGCCCGAGAAAATCTCCAAAATGGAGACACCTACAGGCGAAGCCCTAAAGACATCTTTAACTAAGGAATTGCAAAAACAAGCACAAAATATCCTTAAAGAACCTGCAAAAGCCAAGAAGAAAAGAAAAAATACCGCCGAAATTACTTCTATCACCATTGAAGGCGCAGAACAAAACAACTTGAAACATGTCGATGCCGTCATCCCCCGTGAGAAACTAACCATTCTAACCGGTCCTTCAGGTTCCGGTAAGAGTTCTCTAGCTTTTGAAACGATCTATGCTGAAGGGCAGCGTCGTTATGTCGAATCTCTTTCACCTTACGCTAGACAATTTGTTAAGCAACTGCCAAAACCCAAAGTTGCCGGCGTTGAAGGCCTCTCCCCCGCCATCGCCATTGAACAAAAAGTCCATGCCGGCAATCCCCGGTCTACCGTCGGGACAATGACCGAAATCTATGACTACTTAAGACTCCTCTATGCTCGCATCGGGATTCCCCATAGCCCCGAAACAGGCGAAGTCATCAAATCTATCAGCAAAGATTTTGTCGTTGAAAAGATACTGACCCTACCCGAAGGCGAAAAAATACAAATCCTCGCTCCCCTAAGCTTATCACGTACGGTTGAAATCAAAGATGTCATCTTTAAATACCAACGTCTAGGATATCTGCGCGTGCGATTCGACGGCGTTTATTACGATATAAATGATAATGCCCTCCTCGAAAACTATGACAAAAAGCGTAAACACGAGCTCATGCTCATCGTAGATCGTTTGAAAGTCATCCCTACTATCATGGCAAGGCTTGATGAAGCCATTGCATCAGCAGCACAGCATGGTGAAGGCAAACTGATTGTAGCTAAAGAAACCTCCGACCTCTTTTTCAACCTTTCCTTCGCAGTAGAAAGTACCGGAAAGTCCTATCCACCGATCACTCCCCAGACTTTTGCCTTCAACCATGCGGAAGGAATGTGCATGGAGTGTTTAGGCCTTGGCTACCAATATGGCGCCAACCTCGCGCAAGATAATGAGTTCCTCCATTTCTCAACCGCCGAACTCATGAATAAATTTTGGCCCGAAGACACTCATAAAATCGCATGGAAACTCCTTACTCTCTTTCTTGAAGAGGAAAAAATCTCCTGGTCTACACCACTATGCGAACTCTCTACGAAACACCTAGGCCTCCTCATGAACGGGTCGCCGGAAAATAAATTCTACATTGCACCTGAAGGATGGAAATTTCAGTGGCGAGGAATCAATAACGTCTTAGCTAAAGCAGGTAAAAGTGGAACTACCGATGTCCGTGAAATGGTCGTACCTCTCTTAGAAGAACATACATGCCCTTCTTGCAATGGTGCACGCCTTAACCCCCTTGCCCGCAATGTGACAATCCACGACGTCTCCATCGATCAACTCTGCAACCTGCCCCTAAAGCAGGCTTTACTTTTCATCGAAAACTTGAATCTTCCCCAAGCTGAAAAAAAATGGATGGAGGAAATTCAAAGGCAGCTCCTATCACGCTTGCGCTTTCTCTGCGAAGTAGGGCTTCATTACCTGGCTCTAGGACGCAAAGCCCCCACACTTAGCGGGGGTGAGACACAAAGAATCCGTCTTGCCCGTCAGCTCGGCAGCGGTCTTACAGGCGTCCTCTACGTCCTGGATGAACCTACAATAGGGCTTCATCCGCGCGATAACGCACGTTTAAATGCCGCCTTGCAACAACTGAAAGACCTTAAAAACACCCTCATCATGGTTGAACATGACCCTTTGACCATTGCAACAGCAGACTATATTCTAGACTTCGGACCCCACTCCGGCATTCATGGCGGACACATCACTGCCCGAGGCACTTATAAAGAGATCCTGCGCAACCCTAACTCCCTTACAGGACAATATCTTTCCGGCAAAAAGGTAATCACTTTACCTAAAAAACGCTCTCATAAATCTACAGAAAATTTATCCATAAAAAATGCCACACTGCACAACCTTAAGAAAATCTCCGTCAATGTTCCCGTAGGACTCCTCACCTGCTTGACAGGCGTTTCAGGCTCAGGAAAATCCACACTCATGCATAGGATCATCCTGCCCGCGCTAAAAAAAGGTATTGAAAGATTCGACTCTATTGACTTAGGAATAGCAATAGTGAAAGGCATTGAAAATTTCGATAAGGTGATCTATATCGACCAAAACCCTATCGGACTTACTAGCCGTTCCGATGTGGGAACTTACGTGGATCTCCTTTCCCGCGTCCGCGACTTCTTCTCCACACTTCCCCTTGCACGTACGAAGGGGCTTAAAGGCAAAAACTTCAGCTATAACCACCGCCGCGGAATGTGCACTGCCTGCTGGGGTATGGGCTATAGGAAAGTTGAAATGCACTTCCTTCCGGCTGTAAGAGTAAAATGCGAAGAATGCCAAGGTCTAAGGCTTAACCCTGTCAGCCTGGAAGTAACCTACCAAGGCAAGAACTTTGGACAGTTCCTCAACTATACTGTCGATGAAGCCAAAATTGCTTTTGAGAACCACCCACGCATAGTCCGTATCCTGGATACACTCATCAGCGTCGGACTCGGCTACCTTAAAATCGGACAAGAAATGGCATCACTCTCCGGGGGGGAAGCTCAAAGGATAAAACTTAGCCGTGAATTAGCTAAACGCTCTTCGGGTAAAACTATCTACCTGCTAGACGAACCCACAACCGGGCTGCATAGCGACGATATCGATAAACTCCTAAATGTCCTTAACAAACTTGTCGATAAAGGTAACACGGTGCTGGTCATCGAACATAATTCCGACGTTATCCGTAATGCCGACTACGTCATCGACCTAGGTCCTGATGCAGGCGACGAGGGTGGACAGGTTGTCTTTACCGGTACACCTGAAAACCTAGCAAAATCCGCTCAATCGCTTACAGGTAAGTTTCTTGCGAAGTGATGGAAAAATGGTACCTTAGGAAAGAAGTTTACTTCCCGTTTCATATGCATAACTGCGAAGCAGTCTTTTGCCACGAAGCGGCTACATGATGTTAGCCATGTGTGAATTTCATATGCATAACTGCGAAGCAGTCTTTTGCCACGAAGTGGCTACATGATGTTAGCCATGTGTGAATTTCATATGCATTACTGCGAAGCAGTCTTTTGCCACGAAGTGGCTACATGATGTTAGCCATGTGTGAATTTCATATGCATTACTGCGAAGCAGTCTTTTGCCACGAAGTGGCTACATGATGTTAGCCATGTGTGAATGAGCGAAGCGAATGAACGCATGGTAAAATTCAGCAAAAAATTGAGCCACGAAGTGGCGACACCACTGAGTCACTCTAACCCCACCTTAAAGCTGCCACCACTTCGTGGCAAAGTACTGCTTCGCAGTTAAATGTACTGCGACAATTCCTTGTTATTGAACACATTTATTTTCTTAGACCTTTTGAAAATAAGATGTTGCAGTCGTTCAGACTGCATATACGTGCTTAAACTATACCTAGGGAGATGACCTAGGTAACTGAATGCCTCTCTATGTAGTCTGAAGGACTGCAATAATCTGAAGATAATCCAATTATCCCTATAAATCGAACACAGAGATATTATTTCGCTTATCTAAACCAGAAATCATCCAGCCCGCCCGATGGCTCATCGCGCCGGGCAGGAGTATTACCGTAAACTTCGCTTAGGTTACGTCCAAGAGAAAGACCTGCTTTGGGTGGATGCTCTTTTAGGTAAGCTTGAATTTGCTCTATCCTCAGATCCGGATCGGGATGTGATTGGAAAATATCGGGCATGCTACCACGTGGTCCTGCCGTTTTAAGAATTTTCATGACTTCAATCATGGCAAAGGGATCAAAACCAGCTTGTTCAGTCAGTTTTAAACCCCATTGGTCAGCTTGAGACTCATCATGTCGTCCATAACGAAGCTGTACCATTTTATTCACAAATGCAGCTACCATCGCAGGATTAAACCCATTCTGAGAGTAAGGATCTGCAGCACCTGTCGCGACAGCTCCAATGAGGATCTGGCCGAACTGTTCTTTGGCCATTTGTTGAGCAGAATGACGCTCAATGACATGGCCTATTTCATGGCTGAGAACTCCCGCCAACTGAGCTTCATTCTGAAGCCTGCTAAGCAGCCCATCAGTAATAAATATTTGCCCTCCTGGAAGGGCAAATGCGTTGATCGTTTTATTATCTGCCAATAGATGAAATTGAAATTTCCATGGACTGCCTTTGGCGATTGTACCGTTAACGATCATGGCCCCAATACGTTTGACTTCTTGCGTCCTTGGATCAGAGGCAGAAAGTTCTCCACCCATTTCCTGGGACATTTGAGGAGCAGATTCTAATCCGAGGCGGATCTCCTGCTCCGGAGAGATAGCGACATACTGCCGCTCCTTCGTCACAGGATTCTCCTGAACTTGACTCAAGAACATAAAAAGTCCGAAAAGAGCAATGAGGAGCGCGGCTATCCACCGCCCACCTGAAGAACTGCGCTGGGGTTGTTGATCGTATTGGTCGTACATTCCCATAACTTTTCTCCGACAGTCTATTTTTTGTAAGGTACTTGATAAATAACCTTATCTACAAATGCCGTCCATTTCTTATTTTGCACATCAGGCCAGATCAGATTGATATCGACTTTAATTTTCTCAGCAAAATCTGCGACATATTCATATTTTAGGTTATCTTTGGCAGCCTCCTCCTTTAAGCTGCCTTTGAGTTCGCCACCAAAATTATCCCAGACACGGCCCTTATCGCGAATAATCCTTATATACTTGATATTGTCTTGATTGGTCAAAATAACAGTAAGGAATTTTAAAGGATGCAGGTGTCTAATTTGATCGCCTGTTTTATCGAGAGAGGATTTATCCCAAAATAATTGGATTTTAGCTTTAGTGCCTAACGTCTTTACAATATAGTTGATTTTTTCTACTTCCGTAGGCGTCACGGGAGTGTAATAGTCTCTAAAATCTTTAGTAACAGCCGCCGCCTTATCGGTGTTATAATCGACCATCATTTGGACATTTTTAACATTAGCTCCTAAATGATTTTCTATATGTGCATTCATAAGGTAGATCGGAGTTGTCCCATCGATTTCTAAAGTAGATTCAACTCCCCGTTGGTCGCTAAATATTACTTCAACTCCCCCTAGCTCAATTACGCAAAAAATACCGATACAGAATGAAATGATGTGTCGCATGAGAAAATCCTTAGCTAAAAGTTATTAATACGCTTTTGCATAGTGAAAAGTGGGTCTAATTGTCAAGCAATAGTATAGTAGGAGCTGTTTTTGCATCAAATAATTATTTACATTAATTAAAAGTTAGTTTATAATTAGTTTTAACTAACCAACTTAAAGATAACAATAATGAATGTTTTTTATAGATTAGTATTAAGATTTATTAAACATACGCTTGAAAAATTCAGTCCTTCAGAAAAAGCTGCCACCTCTACGATCAATAAGCCCCCCTCTAAATATGGAATGTTCTACTACCCCAATGGAGAAGTGCATGAAGGGATTTTTATAGAGAACGATCTTACCGGATATGGAAAAATCACTTTTCCTTCCAAAGAAACTCAAGAAGGTCTCTTTGACAATGGCATTATTCAAGAAGGAACAGTCTCTTTTGCTGACGGAGAGTCACAATCCGGACAATTTATCAATGGCTTTTTGAATGGGAAAGGATCCATTAAATTTGCTAATGGAGAATTTCATGAAGGAAACTTCCTTTTATCAAAACTCCATGGAGAAGGTAAAAAAACATTTAAAGACGGCTCTATACAAACAGGCTATTTTGTTCACGGGAATATTCACGGCCATGGCACTTTAACTTTCCCAAACAAGTGTACATTGAATGCTGAATTTATCGATGGAACACCGGAAGGAAAAGCCAATATCTTGTTAGGCGACGGATCGCAATTTACAGGTCTGTTTGTCGAAGGTCTATTTTCGTCCTCTGAGGCTTTCATTAATGAAATTGATAGTAATTATGAACATTCTTTCGAAACTGAATCTACTTTTGGTAGTTTTGATGAGCAGCAAATTGTAGCCTTTCCCTGCCACAGCCCGGAAAATCCTATAGATATTACTTTTAGTGAGGAAGATCAATCCATTCCAGGCTTACCTATTGGACTGCTCCTCAATGGTGAACTTAAAGACGGCCTAGTTGAAGGAAATGCTAAAGTCATCTTCCCCTCCGGAAAGTTGATAGAAGGGGAATTCACAAACGGCTTCATGAATGGCTTCGCTACAGTTGTCCTACCCTGTGGCACCATTAGAAAAGGACATTTTAAATATAACCATATGCATGGTTTCGGTAAAGTCCAGTGTCCGCAAGGATCTTCCTTGAAAGGTCTCTTTAACTTCGGCAAATTGCTAATTGAAACTATCTAATCTTTCAAAATCTTACAAAATACTAGCGGAAATTTCAAAACATTCCCTTAACAAAGGAATAATTTGAAATTTCCGCTAAAGTCAAGTTTTAACAAATTGCACTTCTAGAGTAAAAGTATCCTAACGGACCTTGCTCAAATCTATATCCATCCTGAACCGGAATAACTATGTCTCACAATTTTCTATCCCTCGGCATCGATCTTGGCGGAACAAAAGCGGAAATAGCCTTGGTAGATACCAAAGGCATTGTCGTTAAAGATATTAAAATACCTACCCGTGTGCATGAAGGGCCTGAAGCTGTTGCAGAAGATATTATTACCGCATCAAAAAATCTTATCAAAGAATCCCCTCAAAAAGTTAAGGCAGTCGGAGCCGGAATCGCAGGTCAAATAAGCTCGCAAGGTGACAAAGTACTTTTTGCACCCAACTTAAACTGGACCGATATCCCCCTTAAAAACATCTTAGAAAAAGGGCTCGACCTTCCCTGTGTATTATTGAATGATGTCAGGGCCGCTACTTGGGGCGAATGGCTTCATGGAGCAGGAAAAGGATGCAAAGATTTCATCTGTATCTTTATCGGAACGGGTATCGGCGGAGGCATAGTCACTAATGGCCACCTCATGCAGGGCTACAGCAACACCGCAGGTGAACTGGGACATACGACCTTGCGTGAAGGTGGACGTCAATGCACCTGTGGAAATCGCGGCTGTTTAGAGGCCTATGCAGGTGGTTGGGGCATTGCAGTGACTGTTCAAGAAGCTGTGGCCAATAACCCGGAACGTGCCAAAAAGCTGCTTGAACTTGCAGAAGGCGATATCCATAAAATCAAAGGCGAACATCTGACTGCAGCCCATAAACTTGCGGATCCCCTTGCTATAGAAATCCATAATGATCTAATAAAAAACCTTGCTCACGGATGTGTTTCTTTTGTGAATGCATTCAATCCACAAAAAATCATTTTTGGGGGCAGCGTGGCCCTATCCCATCCCACATTTATTCAAGAAGTGCACCAAGAGATCCTCCGCTATGCCTTAAAAGCTGCAACAGCAAAATTGGAGAGCATCCCCGCAAAACTTGGTGTGAAAGCTAATGTCATCGGCGCAGCAGCGGCAGCTACTGTGGAATAGAATTAAGAGTAGGCAATAAGGATATCCTTAACCAAACTATAAGGTACAAAAGCCTCAATCGGGCCTTTATTGACAGCGACTTCTCTGACTAAACTAGAGCTGATGTAAGGAAGATCTGATGGAATAAATAGTGTCTCTAATCCAGTCATAGCCTTATTCATCTTGGCTTGCATAGTTTCCTGCTCCAGTTCCAACGCCCCGCGGATAGAACGGATAGCTACCTTGATACCGTTTATTCTAGCGAAATCTGCAAGCAGTCCTTCAAATGAAACGACTTGTACGTTTGGCAGGTTTGAAGTGATGAGTTTTAGCCATTCTAAACGTTTCTCTATTGTCGCTTCCTGCTTGCTTTTCTTAGGGTTATTCCCTACAGCAACATAAAGTGTTTTAACAAGTTTTGATGCTCTTTCAATAATATCCAGATGCCCTATTGTCGGCGGGTTGAAAGTCCCCGGGAAGACAGCCTGTTCCATATAACCCCATTTCTAGAAGCGGCGCATAAAATGCGCCGCGGTCATGACTACTTATATCTTAGCTTATTTGTAGTGAGCTCCTGGGTTGTTGGAGACGTAACAACGGCAGGGTTAAATCTCTCTTCAGCAACTTTCCATGATAAGTTATCAAAGAAAGCTTTGATGTAGTCTTCACGATTCAAGCCATATTCAGTGATATAAGCATGTTCAAATACATCCATGATAACTAAAGGCTTGCCACCGGCAAGATGCCCTAGATCGTGTTCATTGATCCATGTATTGACTAAATTTCCATTGGAAGGGTCTTGATAAAGCACAGCCCAGCCAATTCCTCTGATCATTCCGGTCGCGATAAAGTCTTTTTTCCAATTCTCATAGGACCCAAACTGTTTTACGATCGCTTTATTTAAAGTCCCTTCTTGGACGGGTTTTCCGTCACCGCCCAGATTGCCGAAATAATACTCATGCAAGCGCATACCATCAAATTCCCAGCCGTAGATTCTTTTCAGCCCGGCATATTGGGGAGAGCGTTCTTTTCCTTCTTTGACAAGATCTTGCAACTGATCGTGCAGTAAATTCGTGTTTTTGACGTAGCCTTCATAAAGTTTCAAGTGCATCGCCATCAGATTATCTGAAATACCTTTCAAACCTTTTAGAGTGCTGAAATCCTTAGCTACGTAGGTTTGGTAGGTTGAATTGGACTCTGGTGCAGCAGCCAAAGGTAATGCCATAGCTTGAATCAACAATAACAAAGATGCAAAACGGTATTTTTTAAGCATGGTTACCTCCTTTAGAAACGGCTAAATCAATTCCTAATGCTGATAGTGCTTTTTTATAGTCAGGTTCTTGTCCTATTTCAGGAACTTGTTCTTCGTAAATAACTTTGCCTTGCTCATCTAAAATAATCACAGCGCGTGATAACAATCCTCTCATGGGTCCTTCTTGAATTTCCACACCAAAATCCTTTCCGAAATTGCTGTTGAAAGCAGATAACGTAGTGGCGCCTTCCAATTTATTCGTAGAACAAAATCGGTTCATAGCAAAAGGCAGGTCTTTGGAAATATGAAGCACTGTTATTTCAGGATGCTTCGCTAATTCGGCATTAAACTTCTGCACCGATAAGGCGCAAACATCTGTATCTAGGCTAGGAAAAATATTTAATAGTACAGTCTTACCGTTAAATTGCGATAATGTCACTTCAGAGAGATCACTCCCTACTAGAGTAAAATTCGGTACTGTTTTTCCTACACTGGGCAGATGGCCTAGAGTATGAATTGGCTTTCCTCTAAGTGTAACTTGAGACATATCATTTCTCCGGAAAATATTCAGATTTAAATAATGATTAACTATTCATCAATGCTACTTCTAGCACATATTCTGTTTTACGTGTCACATATACTTTGCTAGTTTTGAGTGAACCTTGCTCATGTAAAGCTTTAGTTAAAGCAACTTCATATGTTTCTACTTGCCTAGGCAGGCATCCGGGAAGAAGCACTGATAATTCATAAGACGGGCCCTTACCCTGGAAGATCAGGGCCTGCGAGGGTAGTATTCTGGCGATGATCTCTGAAACGATACGCAGTTCAGATAAGAAAACATTCTCCGAGGCAGACCTCAGCACAATATGGAAAGAAGATAAAGAGAACCCAAGCTTTTTTGCTAACATCAGTAAATATTCATGCAAGCACTGGTGCATGGCATCAGAATAGATATAGCCTTGTCGCGAGTAGATAGAGCTCTTCATTGCATCTTGGTAATGGCGGGCCAGTGCATAAACCTGGCCTATGAACCGACACAACTCTTTGGCAATTTCAACGCTGCTTTGATCGAGGGGCTTCGCTCCCATTTCCTCTATTTTAATCATCCCGTAGACTTCCCCTGTTTCGGGATCGCTAAAGGGAGCGGCAAAGACTCCATGTTTTTCAAGGAAATCGATCGGTATGTCTGTTGCGGCAACAGCTTCCCTATGGATCACTACTGATTTATAGAGAAGATCATCCGGAACAATACGCAAAGGGAAGGCATCCATCGCAGACCAGCCGTGTGAAATCAAAATCTCCAGCCCATCATTCCCGTTGGCATAGATAGAGAATTTCTTAGGACTCAATATGGTATGAATAGCGTTTTCTACATTAAGCAATACCTGTGTTGACTTAAGGGCTAAAAGTGGAAGCAAAACATTGATGGTCTCCTCATTTTTCTCGCTACTTGAGACTAACAAATGCTTAAACTTATTATTCTCTCTCTGCACTTCTGCAACATTGTCCTGCAGCATTTGATTAGAATCACTTAAGAGAGAGAGATGGTCTTGCATTTGCAGCATAGTAAGATTGAGCTGTGAACGAATTTCTCCAAAAACTATCGCTGAGAAAATCCATAATAAAGGCTGCTCGTAAGGGCGGAACTGTAATAATGCTCCCAAAGGAATGTTTGGATCGAATACATGAAAAAGCAAATAAATTGCACTGCATAAGATTGAGCAAAACAGCCCCACAACTGTGCCGTATAAAGAGGCTATTATGCATGACAAAAACCAAAATCCATAGAGGATCAAAGGAAGAAACAAGGCTCCTCCTCCCAGAACATAATGGATGAGAGCCAGGCTTAATGCGCAGATTAATGCCTGGATAAATGGCTTTTGAGATAAGGAGGGAAGGTTCTCATACTCATTTTCGATCTTCATTTATTAGCATCGTCGCTTAGATTAATAAGGTACTTTTGCAATATGACCTCCAATTTTTGTACATCCAGAGGTTTTGAAAGATAATCGTTCATCCCTACTTCTATACATTTTATCTTATCATCGCTCATGGCATTTGCTGTTAAAGCAATAATGGTAGTGTGTTTATTGGGGCTTTCAATATGTCTGATCTGTCGTGTCGTTTCGTACCCGTCCATTTCAGGCATTTGGATATCCATAAAAATAATATCATATTTCTTTGCAGCCGTGCTCTTCAATGCTTCTTTTCCGTGTGAAGCGATATCGATATGGAAGTCCATGAGTTCAAGGAGTTCTTTTATGATTTCCTGGTTAATGAGATTGTCCTCAACGACAAGGACGTTTCGTCCCGGAAATTTACTTGTTATTTTTTTCATTGTTACCCTTTGCATCATTTGTTTGGGTTAACGAATAATCATTTAGAAACTCATCTTTGTTCCTGAATGACCTAGTGAAATATGCTGCCACGCAATTAAATAGCTCAGAACTGGAGAAAGGCAATTTTAAGACAATATCTACCTTAGAAGAAACCTCTGACTGAGGTTTAAGGCCGGAATATACCAGTAAAATAGCCACTCTCTTTTTACCTTGATTAGCTAAGAGACTATTCACAACGGTAATAGCTTCCCAATCCTGCACACTATCATCCACAATTAATATATCATACGTGATTTCTGAAAGGCACTCTTCAACGGCGGCTTCACCTGTATAGCAATGAGTGCATTTTATATTCCAGCTTCCTACATAATCTTTTATAACGGAGGTTTGCTGTGAATTACACCCTAGAATTAAGAATTTTAGTTCCGAAAATTGCTCGCAAGTGGGCCTCCATTCAGGGTCTTTTGCTCCTTCTTTCTTTTGGAGAGTAAATAATAACTCAAACCAAAATGTCGATCCCTTATTTTCCTCGCTCTCAAAGCCTATATCTCCACCCATTCTTTCCACTAACTGCTTGCAAATGGCAAGGCCTAAGCCTGTTCCTCCAAATTTACGTGTCGTTGAAACATCTGCTTGAGAGAACTTTTCAAAAATCTGATTAAATTTACTCTTAGTTATTCCTATTCCTGTATCTATCACTTCAAACCGCAGCGCCATATGATTGCTGTCGGTTTCCTTATGCTTAATGCAAAAGCACTTAATCTTAACCCCCCCTTTTTCGGTAAACTTCACGGCATTGCCTACAAGATTAACCAGTATCTGACGCAAACGGGCAACATCTAAAAAGATTGGATTCGGTATTTGGGGATCCAGATCTATGCTAAGTTGGAGATTTTTCTCTTCTGTACGCACCGTCATAATCTCGACAACCTCTTTGACCAAAGTTGCAATATTACCCTCAGTAGTATCTAAGATCAATTTCCCTGCTTCAATTTTCGAAAGATCTAAAATATCGTTCACAAGAGTTAAAAGCATTTTCCCAGAAGATGAAATTCTTTGAACGTATCTTTCCTGCTTCTCTGATAACTCTGTGTTATACAACAGCTCCGTCATACCAATGACGCCATTCAAAGGAGTGCGGATTTCGTGGCTCATATTTGCTAGAAAGGCGCTTTTTGCAATATTAGCCTCTTCAGCTTTTTTCCTGGCTTCTAATATTTGTCGATTAATCTCTTCTAGGCTATTAAGGGAGGATTGCAGCTTTTTCTCAGCTTCAATCCTTTTTGAAATATCTGTAGACATTCCACAGATTGCATAAAAGTTACCATCGGTATCGAACACGGGGGCTTTTAAAGATAAAAAGGTCTTCTGTCCCCCCTTTACGGGAACGACTTCTTCAATCATCTGCTTCTTTTTTTCATTCATAATTTTTTTATCATTTTGAATCAGATGTTCTGCAATATCAGCAGGAAAGAGATCGAAATCGGTGAACCCTTTATGAGGGCCTTCGCTGCAAAATAACTCTATAAAACGGGAATTCACAAGCAAATATTTGCCTTTGATATCCTTCAAGTAAATGAGGACATCGGAATTATCCATAATATACTGTAGAAGATTCTTTTGACGTCTAAGCTCTTTTTCCTTCTGGCTCATTTCACTATATGCTTTATGTAAATTGCGACGTCCTTTCGCCACTTCTACATTGTAATAAGTAGCGATTGAAGAAAGAGCAGACAAAAGAAGCCCTACAAACAAAATAGCAAAAGGAAGGGTTGATTTTTGTTTTGCAACGAAACTCGCATCCGGAAAGATTTCTAAATCGAACACATGATCGGAAATATCAATTTTACCTTTTCCGGTATAGTCTGATGATCTGCCGATATTTTCAGAAGTGACTAAAGAGCCGTCATGGTAAACCTTTATACCAAATTTTTGAAAATTTGATCGTTTCATTGTCGTATTAATGAGTTTATCAATATCGAACACAGCTCCGACATACCCCTCCGGTTTTTTATTCACACTCAATCGCGCAGCAATAATAAAAACTGTTTTGTTATTGAATAACGCCTTGTTATATGAAATTCCAATCTTCCCTCCTTCAGTGCTTGAAAGTGCTTTAAGAGGCGGCAATTTCATACCATTTAGCAACTGATCATCTTTCAAAGGTGCTGTCCAAATAATATGTTCATCTTCGTCTGTTTTAAACATAAATTGAATACTTGGATGATCCTTCACATAACTCTCTGCATCCGCTAACCATTCATTCTTCGGAGCCCCCCCCCTCGCCGTCCAACGAGTAGATACCCGCATAATCCCTTTGATCCTATCATCAAAATAGTTCTCTATAGAATCACCAATACCCTCTGAAATAATGTCGAATGACTTGTTTAATAAAATCTTTTGCTGTTCCCTTAATGCCAAAAATAAGCACGCGGTTATAGCAAGCCCTCCTATCCCCACAAATACGGGTAATAGCCAGCCATGCCGGGAAGAGAAATGTGTCAGCATCTTTCCTGAATGAATGAATAAGAGCCAGCCTAAGCCCTGAAATAACAGTGAAGTATGTATTGCCATATACGTTAAATTCGTTCCGATCAGTGAGCCCTTCAAACCGCTCAAATAGAAAAAGATGGAAGCTAACGAAAGGACAAGTACAAATATCCCCGAAATCCCTTGAAGAAACGCTGTAATAAGGCTCCGCGTTCCTAATAATGCCAATCCCATGTTAGTGAAAGTAAAACATGTAATAGCAGTAGGAGACATCCGTCCCGCAACCATTGTTTCCACTGCTGTAAAAGGGTGGAAAATAAAATTATCAATACCAAAATCAACATGCAGGATATATTGCAATCCGGTTACCAACACTACAATGATCACTAAAAAATTCAGGATCCTTGCAATCCTATGCAAGAAATTTATATGTAATAAGATAGAAGCGCCTGTAAGGATAAAGCATAGCGCGGTATTGACCTTCATAGGGGCATAGGTGGAATAGACTTGGACCAGTGCTGAACTTTCGATTTTCCAGCCATAGAGAACGATTATTCCTATAACTATGCAGAAAAAAGCAAGAACGGAGGAGTAGGTCTTCCATGCTATACCATAAATAATTTTACTTATAAATGTTGCCATCGCAGCCGATTTTAAAAATTAAGATATAATTTTAAAAATTAGCTGAAACTGAAAAAAAATGGTATCAAAGAGAATAGAAGATTAATCAACTTATGTTTTATCACTATTTCCGAAATTTGTCGGAATGGACCGCAATCAAGAACTTACTATGATTTCTTGCATAGCTTTGATCCAGGTGGGATTCACATTTAAGCCCTCAACAAGATCTAATTTATGACCCCCTAAGTGTTTAAATTCTTGGTTGTATTCTACGGAAACTTCATAAATTGTTTCTAAGCAATCCGCAACGAAGGCAGGGCTGAATACTAAAACATTTTTCTTCCCTTCTGTCGCGAGTTTTTTCAGCTCATCCACAGCATAGGGTTGCAGCCAGGGTTCACTCCCCAATCGAGATTGAAAACATAGCGAAACTTTTTCGTCCGATAAGCCCAGCTGTTCTTGAATTAAGCGCGCAGTATGATGGCATTGCGCGCTGTAGCATCCCCGATTGACTCGGCAAAGTTCTTTGCAGCAGCTTTTTGCTTTTAAACAATGTTTATTTTTATCTGCTTTATTTAGCTGCCTTTCAGGAAGACCATGAAAACTAAATAAAAAATGGTCGTAATCATTTAAATTATACTTAAGCGCATTCTCTGCAAATGCCTTAATCACTAAGGGCTCGTTATAAAAAGAACCGATAAATTTAGTTGTAGGAATTGCGTTCCACTTTCCTAGATGACGCATCACCTCTTGATGGACAGATCCTGTAGTAGCCGATGCATATTGGGGAAACAAAGGGAGAACAACAAGCTGTTTTAAATTTGCCGCTTCTAATTTTTTTAAAGCGTCTTTAATCGATGGCTGTTGATAACGCATAGCTAACTCAATATGAAAGTCATCACCCAAGGATTTTTGCAAAAGATCTTTGGACTTCATACTGTATACCATCAAAGGAGAACCCTCATCCGTCCAAATTTCTTTATAAGAAGCAGCGGAATTCTTATAACGCCGCGGTACGATCAGGCCCCGGACTAGAAATTGCCGCGTTAGCCAAGGAATATCTACGACTCTTCCATCCGTTAGAAACTCAATCAAGTATTTATAAACATCTTTAGGCTTTGGAGATAATGGTGTACCTAAATTTACTAGGAGAACCCCTTTCTTCGATGGCATAAATCCTCATCCGATACATTGTTAGATTTCACGCGATCCGCTATTGTTGGCTAAACAGTCATTATTAGGAAATAAAAATGGAATTTGAACAATTTTTAGACAACTACGCTAATCTCATCGTAACCTATGCCTTAAATGTACAGCCCGGCCAAACTGTTTACATCAACGGGGAGCTTATCCACCGTGATTTCATCTTTAGATGTGCAAAAGCAGCCTACAATAAAGGGGCAAAATACGTCGGTGTAGACTTTACTGACCCCTACCTCTCCCGCCTACGCTTGCTTGAAACACGTGATGAAGAACACCTCAAGTTTACTCCTGACTACATCACAAAAAAATTCGATGATTTGGTCGATAATAATGACGCTATCTTGCGTATTTTAGGAAGCGAAGCTCCCGATGTGCTTGTGGATGTAGATCCCAAAACAGTAAATACCCTTAACTTTAGCTACCGCAACTATATCCGTCGTTTCTATGAGGATGGCATTGGACGCTCACAGATACAGTGGACGTTGGCAGCAGCAGCAACGCCGGCATGGGCCAAGAAAATCTTCCCCCAGCTTTCCGATGCCGATGCATTGAATGCTCTCTGGATGCACATTATTAAAATCTGTCGTGCCGATAAAGCTAACTGCGTCGACCTATGGCTGAATCATAATCAACGCCTTAAAGACCGTGCCGCAGCATTAACAGATCTAAAAATCAAAGAATTACATTTTGAAGGACCGGATACAGACCTGAAAGTAGGGCTTACTCCTCTGGCTATTTTCCGCGGTGGCGGGGATAAAAGCACACGAGGGATCTCTTTTGAACCCAACGTACCTACAGAAGAATGCTTTACAACACCGGATTGGAGAAAAACTGAGGGTTTTGCCAAAATAACTCGTCCATTTGTCTTAAATGGCGTCCTTGTCGAAGGCTTGAAGATGCAATTCAAAAATGGCGAGCTTGTTGACTGCAGCGCTAAACAAGGCCTAAAGGCATTCCAAGAGTACACATCCAGTGATGAAGGTGCCAAGCGCCTGGGTGAAGTTGCTTTGGTAGGGATAGATTCGCCTGTGTATGAAAGCGGTGTGCTATTCCGTGAAACACTTTTTGACGAGAATGCAGCCTGCCACATTGCTTTTGGCATGGCCTATAAATTTTGCCTGGATGGAGGAACGAAAATGACTCCGGAAGAAGTGGACAGCAATGGATGCAACGTCAGTAATGTCCATTCCGATGTGATGATTTCCTCTGAAGAGGTGGATGTCACAGCCACAACCTACAATGGTGAAAGGATCGTCCTCATTAGCAAAGGTAACTGGGTAGAGTAAAGAATTGTCCCCCGAGACGTCGGGGGACAATAAGTGTATGCGCTATACTAAGGCGAGGTTTGTGCTGCTAAAGCTTGTTCCAGATAGCCCCAAGTTGCGGCTGCATTCACATGCACGATAGAACGTATTCCTAACTTCTGGGCAGCTTCTACTAAGATAGGCCTATCGTCAATATAGATCACCTCTTCCGGTTCTTTTTGAGCTAGGTCAAGCGCTAATCGATAGAAATCCGGATCGGGTTTGCGTAATTTGATAAAAGCCGAAACGATGTAGGCATCAAAAAGAGAACCTAAATGGAATTTACGGTAGCGATAATGAGCCAACTCCCCGCTTTCATTACTTAATGCAAAGATTTTCACTTTGTATTTTTTTTTCAAAGTCAAATAGACGTCACGGATGTCAGGCAGAGTTTGCGATTGCTGGTATACGAACTCTAGAAATTCATTTCTATTGAACGGTCTCTTCTTATAAAAAATGACAGCATCTAAATAAGCATCCAAATTGATTTTGCCAAGTTCCAAAAGAGGGAAATATAAATCATGCCTATGATTAACTTCGTCTTGGTCCAACTCAAAAAAAAGGACAGCCCGATGGCGCGCATGGGAGTCCCATCCATTTGTTAGGACAACACCGCCAATATCAGAGAAAATAATTGTCATATTACCTTAATGTGAAGTTACCGACACTATTTGTCATCAATAAATTATTTGCAACACAAGCAGCAGAAAATCAATTTGGTGATAGTGAAGAGGGGGTATAGAACGAGTTGCTAATATGAAATCAGTCGGTTTGAAAAATTTACATCCTATAAACACAGCCATTCATAGATGGAAGAATTCAGCCACTTCAGCTCATAAATAAAATGTAAAACTGTATTACAGTCTTACATGAATCCTCTAGCAATTTAAAATTTACCTTCTTAAAAAAGTAAATTTAAGATGCATTATTGACTTTACTCAATGTATTGAGTATATTTACTCAAAACACTGAGTAAAACATATCAACGCTTTGAGTAAATCCATGATGAAAAAAAGAAAATCTTTTGAACTGCTCTTAAAAAGGCTTCAAGAGCCACGTCGCTTTATTCAATCTCTTATAGGCCCGCGTCAGGTTGGAAAAACTACGTTAGCGCGCCAAGTGACGGATGAATTGGGAAGACCGAGTCGTTATGTTACGGCAGATCTTGCCACTCTTCAAGACATTTCTTGGTTGCAACAGCAGTGGGATATAGCACGCGAACTAGCAAAATCTGAAGGAAAAGCTCTTTTAATCGTTGATGAAATTCAAAAGATCCCTCATTGGTCGGATATGGTCAAATTGCTTTGGGATCAAGATACAGCTTCAGGAATTGATCTTTCTGTACTGGTTCTCGGGTCATCTCCTTGGTTAATGCAAAAGGGTTTAACAGAAAGTCTTGCTGGAAGATTTGAAGTTATTCCCATCACTCATTGGTCATATAAGGAGATGCACGAAATTTTTGGTTGGTCTTTAGAACGCTACCTTTATTTCGGTGGATATCCTGGGGCCGCCCCTCTTTCTGATGAGGAAGATCCAACACGTTGGATTAACTACATTAACGATTCTATCATTGAAACAACGATTTCTCGTGATATTTTATTGATGAGTCAAGTGAATAAGCCAGCTTTACTAAGGAGACTCTTTCAACTAGGCTGTAATTATTCTGGTCAAATCCTTTCGTATAATAAAATACTCGGAGAGCTACATGACGCAGGAAATTCAACAACTTTGGCGCATTACGTGGATTTACTTGCTGGAGCTGGTTTACTTACTGGATTACAGAAATTCGCAAATCAAAGCGTAAGACGGAAGGGGTCCAGTCCTAAATTTGCAGTTTATAATACTGCACTTTTGAGTGCGCAATCGGGAAAGAGTTTTTTCGAAGCAATGGCTGATCGAGTTTTTTTAGGTAGACTAGTCGAATCAGCTGTAGGAGCACACCTGCTCAATAGCATTCGAGGAACACAACTGGAACTTTTCTATTGGAGAGAAGGAGATAGAGAGGTCGATTTTGTGCTTAAATTAGGAGACAAGCTCATTGCTATAGAAGTTAAAAGTGGTCAAGAATCTATCTACCATTCAGGGATAGACTCTTTTGTAAAACAATTTAAGCCAAATAGAATTTTGTTGGTCGGAGATCAAGGAATTCCATTAAAGGCATTTTTATCAACGGCTCCAAATTCCTTATTTGAATAGAACCCGCAATCATGGAATTGCTTCGCCATTCTAAGTTTTTGTTTAACGTATCTATATAAGTGAGGCTGGGGATAATCTATTTCTTGATGAAACAATCAGAATGGGGAGAGAGGATATAACCTTTGCGTGCGAAGGCATCCACTACAGTTTTGACTTGGCTACTGCCCGGAATAAATGAGATGTATGTAGTGTTGATATCAAACATATCAATCAACCTAATCATCCTGTCCACAGAAACCTGTGTTGCATGACTATCATGATAAGAAGATTCGATCAATCTATCCAAATAAGCCAATGCCCATTTTTCTTCTGGCAAGCCCGATCGTATGAAATCCTCACTAACAACATTATTTTCAGAATCTAAATACCAATTCCAGAACTCTTGTGCGTTTTTATTTAGTACTTCAAGCTGCTTCAAAGAATACTTTTCCTTTCTGAATAATTCTTCGAGTATTCCCCTTCTATCTTTAGGTATCAATCGATGCAAGAGTCCCAATGAAGTGGAACCAATATCAGAAAATTTCGGTATGCATTTAAAGCGATGAAAATCATACGTGGAGCATAAATGGCTCACCTGTCTAAATGCTTCAAAATCACCTTGCTGGATGGCAAGATCTAGCACCGGCATAACAAGTTTAGAATTATGCATCTCCATGGATTTCTTTATCCCAACATACCATTGAACACCCTTAGCTATCACATACACGCCTAATATGACAAAAGACAGCTGTGAAACTAGCCCTGCGGTAATGACAAGAAGTAATGGGCTGCTTTCGATAAAGATCTTTCCTAGAAACCAAGGAGTCATTGGAATAGAAGATAATGCTACTACCATGCCCATGGAAGCAATACCCCCTATACGGGCTAAAGCTAGTCCGACGGATTCAGTACGTCCATGCTGGAGGGCAAGACCAGTAAACGAATCCACTATATTCACTGTGCCCGCAGTAGATAAAGAAGGAGTAGAGGCTGTAGTATTAGTCATAACAGATCCTTTGAGGCTTCAAGGATAGAAATTCAAAATGATAGAGCACAAGATGTACTTATGCTTTAAAGTAAATAAAACCGTATGCAGGTTTTTGAAAATTCTTCTTTTCTAAAGTTTTACGTAAAATTGGAAAATTGTTTTCAGAAAGAGGCAATGTTACGCTCTGAGTATTTTCGTCTAAAGCTTCGATCACATTTATGAATGTGCCGATGCTGATACAGACAGCAGTCGCTTCACTTGTCATGATATTTTATTTCTTAAGCCACAGGAGTGACATTACCTAACATGTTTTTCGGATGTAAAAGGGAGAAGTCCAGCTTTTCAAGCTTGCTGTCAGCACTTTTGTGTACGTAAATTAAAATATCTGCTTTGAGACGTGCCAAAAGAAGATCCCATTTTTTAATGGATTGGACTTTAATTTGTTCGTTAAGTTGAGCTTCTTTGAAAACTCTATTTTTGTATGCTTCTTCATTACGAGATTCCTCTTTGCGGGCGGCTTCGCCAAACTGTCTAAGAAGTTTCGTGATGACTGCACTCAGTTGTAGTTCCACTTCAAGCAGATAATTTTCAGAAGAAAAGACTGTCGTTTCTTTTGTTTTAGTTGGATTGGAAGTAATCGTCTTTTTAGCTTGGAGAATTGTCGCCACCATTTGGGAGACGAGCAACTGGAATTGGTCGAATTCTTCCTCGTCCATGGCTTCGATTTCAGTGATTATAGGGGCTCTTTTACTTACATTCTCCATCTTCATAACTCTCACCGCATAATTAATTTCTTCAAAAACTTTCTGGTTAATACGCTGTTTACCTTCGGCATTGATATAACCGATACGGAACTCTTGAAAATACTTTTCAAGTTTGCGTGCACCATTGTTTTTTTGGAGTAAATCTTGGACAGTAAGGTATCTAATTAGAACTGTGGTTTCTTCCAACGCTACGCCAGCGCGAAGTTTCATCAGTACTTTATTTGACACTACCACAAACTGAAATCCAGCAGTGTTAGATATGTTAGAAATAGTAGGGAAATTGATTAGTTCTGAAATCTGAGTGCTCCAATTATTAATTTTGAAATATGAATAAATTATACAATCTATTTATTAAGAATTAATAAAGACATTCCTTTGATCGGCTCAAAAGATTTTCTATGTATTGGGCAGGGGCCATGCTCTGCAATAGCTTGTAGATGCTCTGCTGTACCATATCCTTTGTTCTTTCCAAATTTATAATGAGGCCATTGGAAGGAAAATTCACGCATTAACTGGTCGCGGTGCTCTTTTGCTATGATGGAAGCTGCAGCGATGGAATAAGAGAGGGTATCCCCTTTGATCACACCTTGATTTGGGATCTGGAGCTCTTGTAAGGCCATTCCATCAATCAAAAGGTAATCCGGTGTAAAGCTCAAGCCCTCGACGGCACGACGCATTGCCAAACGTGTAGCTTGATAGATATTTATTTCATCTATCTCTTCCACAGAGGCCATTCCAATTGCGTAATGAATATGTGAGTGTGAAATTAATTTGGCGTATAAACGTGCGCGTAAGGGTGCCGGCACCTGCTTACTGTCATTTATACCTTCAATATGGACATGTTTTGTCATGCAGCATACAGCTGCAACAACAGGTCCGGCCAAGGGGCCGCGACCTGCCTCATCAACACCTGCAATGCGGGCGTATCCTTGAGTCCGTAAATTTTCTTCCATAGCATAGAGCGCACGAATGCGCTCTTGCTCTTGAACTAGCATGTAACTAGCTTAGGAATTAGATTCAGGTGTGCTCTGGACATCGCTTTCTTGAGGAGCGACAACTGCGGCACGGCTTTTAGCGCCGCCCATTTTTTGACGTACGCGTGATTTCTTGCCTGATGTACCAACGAGGTAGTTCAGTTTTGCACGGCGTACATGACCTTCTGTCAGACGTTCGATTTTAGCGATACGTGGGTTGTGGAGCAAGAAAACGCGTTTTACGCTTCCGCCGAACGCAACACGGTAGAGGGAGATGGTCTCGGAGAGACCGGAGCCTTTACGTGCGACGACTGTACCGGTGAATTGCTGGATACGTTCCTTGTCGCCTTCAATGATACGAATGTAGATCTTCAAGGTATCGCCGACTTTGAAGTCAGGGATATCCTTTTTGAGCTGCGACTCTTCCACTTGTTTAATTAGAGCTAGCTTACTCATGGTTTAATTTCTCTCCAAATAATGTAACTTATTCTTTATACAAATCGGGGCGTACCTGCCGTGTTTTCTCTAAAGCGCACTTCCGCCGCCAGTCGGCGATTTTCTTATGGTCGCCGCTCAGCAGTACCGGAGGTACTTCCAACCCACGATATGTCCTTGGCTGGGTGTAGTGTGGACAATCCAACAGCCCTTCTTCAAATGAATCTTGCCCTGCGGCGTCCTCATGTCCTAGAACGCCCGGAACAAACCTTAGCAGGGCGTCGACGAGAATTAAAGCGGCGGCGCATCCATTCGTTAATACGTAATCACCGATGCTTATCTCTTCAACGTGCAATATTTGCAACGCACGTTCATCGATGCCTTCATAGTGTCCGCACAGCAAGACCAGGTGTTCTTCTTTGGCGAGTTCTTTACACATTTCCGCTGTAAGGGTTTTCCCTTGAGGCGAAAGGCAAATTACTCGCGACGCTGGTTTTACAACGCTTTCCACTGCATCGACAACAGGTTCGGCCATCATGACCATGCCGGGTCCACCGCCAAAAGGGCGGTCATCGACGCGGTTGTGTTTATTTCGGGCAAAGCTGCGAATATCGGTATGTTTTACACTTACGAGTCCATTACGCAAAGCTCGCCCGATGATGCTGACATCAAAAGGTCCGGTAAAATAATCCGGAAAAAGCGAGATGATGTCAATATCCATTTCTTCTTATGCAGTTTGCTTAGCGCGGCGACGTTCGCGACGTTTCGCAGCTTGGCGTACTTTTAGTTTCTCTGCTTTTTCGCGCTGAGTGCGTAGAACTTCTGGAGCTCCGCGTGCTAAAAGAGCAACGACGTTCTCAGAAATTTCCGCGCCCATGTTAAGCCAATGTTGAATACGATCGGCTTTAAGAGCAAAGTTTTCTTCATGTACGCTCGCTAGCGGGCAATACCAGCCGAGAGCTTCAACATATTTACCATCGCGTGCTTGACGCGCATCTATCACGACTATACGATAAGTGTGACTGTTGCTGCGGCCTTGTTGGCGCAGTCTAATCTTTAGTGCCATAGGGATCCTCCCATCATCTTTTGTAACTGTTTCATGTTTGGCATGTTTTTAAAAAACTGTTTAGCCTGTTTAAAGGACTTGACCAGTTTATTTACTGCCTCTAGAGTTGTTCCGCTGCCATTGGCGACGCGCCGACGGCGTGAAGGGACCAACTCGGTGCGCTCGGAGCGCTCGTCGGGGGTCATCGACTGTATGATGGCCTCGACTTTATTAAATTCTTTGTCATCGATATCGATGTCTTTGAGAGCGTTCATGCCGGGAAGCATGCCTAAAAGGCTTTTGAACGATCCCATTTTTTTGACCATCTGTATTTGGGACAAATAGTCTTGATAGGTGAAGGAAGCGGAGCGAATTTTCTTTTCGAGCTTTTTTGCTTCATCTTCGTCGATATGTTCTTGTGCTTTTTTGACAAGATTGATTGTATCGCCCATCCCTAGGATACGGTCGGCCATGGAGCGTGGGTTAAACACTTGAATGTCGTCTACTTTTTCGCCTATGCCTTCAAAAAGAAGAGGCTTGCCGGTGATGTGACGGATAGAGATTGCTGCGCCGCCGCGAGTGTTACCGTCCAACATAGTGAGTATGGAGCCGGTAATAGGAACGGAGTTGTTGAACTGTGCGGCAACATTAGTTGCTTCTTGGCCTGTGGCGGCATTGGCAACGAAAAGGACGTGCTGAGGTTTAATGAGCTTGTAGAGCTCTTCTAATTGCTTCATCATCTCTTCGTCGACATGGAGGCGGCCGGCGGTATCGAGCAGGACGATGTCATGGCCTTCTTTTTTAGCGAATTCCATGGCTTTCTTAGCAACGGTCAGAGGATTTTTTTCGTTATCGTCGGAGAAAACCGGAACGCCGATCGATTGGGCTAGGGTTTTAAGCTGAGCGATGGCGGCAGGACGTTGAAGATCGCAGGCAACGATGAGAGGTTTTTGTGCTTTACCTGATTTCAAGAGATAGCGTGCAAGCTTAGCGGTATGGGTTGTTTTACCGGAGCCTTGCAGGCCGCACATCATGATGATAGTGGGTTTTGCGGAAAGGTCTAGCGGTGATTCTTCCCCCCCCATGAGGGCGATGAGTTCATCGTGGACGACTTTGATGAATTGCTGTCCGGGAGTTACAGATTTTAGGACTGCATCACCTAGGGCTTTGTGCTTGATCTGTTTGACGAGCTCTTTTGCAACACTATAGTTAACGTCAGCTTCAAGCAAAGCGAGTCTAACTTCGCTTGCTGCTTCTGCGACATTATCTTCCGTTAATTTATGTTTTCCCGATAGCTTGGATAGAAGACCCTGCATTTTATCGGTAAGAGCACCAAACATTTTTATCTTAACCTATTGATTTAAGAGGATAAGGTACTAAATTTTTCATTCATTTACAAGGAAAATATACCTTTCCCGCCCTGCCCTATCCTTGTCCAAATGGCATTCTGTCCAAGAGGGAGTATTAAAAATCCCGATGAGGTCATGGCCTTGACCATGTCCTATCTCTAACCAGGCTTTGCCTCCGCTTTTTAATAGCGCAGGCAATTCGTTATTTAAGCGTCTATAAAACTCCAATCCATCGGTTCCGCCGTCCAAAGCTTTATTGGGTTCATAAGCGTGGACTTCCGGTTGGAGAGCGGGAATTTCCTGTGTAGCAATATAGGGTGGATTGCAGGCGAGGAAATCACACGGGCGACCTTGCAGGGGCTGACAAAGGTCGCCTTGAGCAAAGGTCACTAAAACATTATTTATTTCTGCATTTTCCCGCGCTAAAGATAAAGCGTCGGGATCGATATCGGAAGCGTATACATCGAGTTGAGGACAAGCTTTTTTTACTGCGATAGCAATACACCCTGTTCCGCAGCAGATATCATAAAATACACCGGACTTCGAGCCGATTTCTTTGATGATTTTTTCGACTAATTCTTCTGTTTCAGGGCGAGGAATCAAAGCTCTTTTATCGGATTTAAGTATGCAATTGTAGAAGTCGACATTTCCGAGGATGTGCTGCAATGGTTCGCGTTTAGCCCTCCTACCCACAAGCTCTTTAAAGTTAAGAGATTGCAATGAATTCAGCTTGCGGTCCGGGTAGAGATAAATATCAAGGCGAGACAACCCTAGGACACTGCCTAACAGCTCTTCAACTTCCTTGCGAGGATGCTCTAATCCGCAACTTTCCAGGTAGGCGGCAGCGGACTGTACTTCTTGCAGCAAAGTGCTCATTCGTTTTCGTCGTGTAATTCTTGTTGATAGTAGTAGGCAACAAGCTGCGCAGTCAACTCTTCCAGATCCCCTTCCATGACACGATCAAGATTATAGCGTGTATAGTTAATACGGTGGTCCGTGACGCGGTTTTGGGGGAAGTTATAGGTACGTATACGCTCAGAACGATCGCCGGAGCCTACCTGTTTGGAGCGGGTATCGGCAATCAGGGCGCGGCGCTTTTCTTCTTCCGCATCGGAAATTTTAGCTTTGAGTAGGCGCATGGCCTTCTCTTTGTTTTTATGCTGGCTACGCTCTTCTTGAGAATAGACCACAATCCCTGTCGGCAAGTGTGTTAATCTAACGGCACTGTCAGTGGTGTTAACGTGCTGTCCGCCTGCACCGGATGAACGGTAGGTATCGACGCGCAGTTCTTTTTCATCAATGACGACTTCGCTTTGTTCATCGGGTTCCATAATGATGGCTACCGTGATGGCGGAGGTATGAACTCGCCCTTGTGCTTCGGTGTCGGGCACGCGCTGCACGCGGTGAGCGCCGCCTTCATAGCGGAGGGAGCGGTATACGTTTTGACCGGTTAGAACCATCACATATTCTTTAAAGCCGCCTACTTCAGATTCGGTGCATGACAGTAGTTCATATTTCCAGCCCACACGATCGGCAAACATCTTGTACATACGGACACAGTCCCCTACAAAAAGGGCTGCTTCATCTCCGCCTGTACCGGCACGGATCTCTAGAATGGAATTGCGGTGATCATTAGGATCCGGCGGGACTAGAAGAAGCTCTAATTTTTTCTCCAGCTCGGGAATTTGCTCCGTTAACTGGCGATTATCTTCTTCCAAAATAGCGATAAATTCCGGATCTTTTTCACTTTTCAGCATTTCGGTATTATCTGCTACTTGCTTACGAAAGCTAACAAGCGTATCCCAGGACTGTAGTACTTGGGTTAAGTAGGAGTGATCTTGGGAAAGTGTTTTAAATTGGGCTTTATCTTGAAAAGCGGAAGGATCACCTAAGGATCCTTCTACTTGATGAAGGCGCGCCCGCAAACGTTCGATTTTTTTCTCTAACATATCCAGCGGACGCCTTATGTTTTACTCTTTTTCAGAACCTTTTTGTCTTTTTTCAGAAGCTTCAGCATAACGGCGTTGGAATTTCTTCACGCGTCCTTCAGCATCCACAAAACGGTTACGATCGCCAGTAAAGAGAGGGTGTGAATCGGAGGAAATAGAAATTCTTATCATAGGATAAGTTTGTCCATCCAATTCTATGGTTTCTTTGCTGGAAATAGCTGCGCCACACTTAAATTGGCGGTTTGTAGATGAATCTACAAAAACAACTTCTTGGTATTGAGGGTGTTTATCTTTTTTCATGTAATTTTCTCCGGCATCAAAGCTCTTAATAGACAGTAATCTTACAGAGTAGGGTAAATTATTTCAAGAGAAAAGAAAAGTCGCATACGCACAGCTTTCCTCCTCTTCTTGATAGTTTAATAACGCTCAATCAATTGACTTATAACAACAAGTGATGTACTATTGTTAATTATTTTAAACAAATCACATCCTAATGATTAATAGCTTTAATTATATTTCACATCATCTAATTGATAAACCCATTGATGCAACTCTAAATTATTTTGAAGTGAGTGACTCGGAACGTACTGAATATAAAATTGCAGCGCTTTGGTTAGCGGCAACGGCCTTTCTTCAATTGACCTCATTAAATCCGCTGCTTCCCTCTACGCTGAAATATGCTTCTGCCTGTATCACTGCCCTTCCCTCAACAGTTGTCTTGGTTAAAAGTGTAGCTAGTTATCTACGAGAGAATGAAAAAGATATTCCTTCTCACTTCAAACTTTCTTTAGGTGCACTCCTTCTAACCATCTCATTAGTTGCATGCGCTATTTTATTAAAACCCGCTTATTTTGGCTTTATCTCATTACTTGGTTTGGCATTCTTTTGGACTTATGGACAAGAAAAGATCATCGCTCGGATGGATGTGCAAAGAAGAGAACAAGCCACAATAGAATTGAATGAACTAATTTTGTCCTGTGAACAGGAAATGGCTCAGCTGAAAAATAAAATTAGTCGCCTTCACTCCCTTATTGAAGGGGATGCCACACTTTACGAATTGTTTCATGAGGCCAAGTGGGAGCAAGCAGAGTTTATTAAAACGAAAGAGTCTAAATACCGGGAAAAGCCGGGAGTTGAGAATTCCTTAGTAGATAAATGGCAAAAACTTATGCGTGAAAAACATCGGCTTGAATGTCTTTTAGATACAGTGTTTGCTGTGATTGAATCTTCTGAACCGCTCCATCTGCGCTTCCTCCAAGTATTAGAAAAATTTCAGGCAGCACAATTTGGACAAACACTTCAATAGAGCGCATTTGGCAAGTGTATTAAATCGGTGTCTCCATCTTATCCGAAATCTTTACGACAGGGGGCGATCCCTTTAAGGCATCAAACTCGCGCAACAGCTTTAATACCTCATCGTCTGAACAGGTTCCGCTCTGAATTTTAAGGCGGACTTCTTCCCTTTTACGCATCCATTCCTTCTCCAACATCCTCTGGACAGTGATATGAAATAGATCATCCGCTTTATCCAGGTTGACCCTGCGTTCGACGATTTCGTGGATAAGTTGGTGGGCTTGCGGATCCTCAAAAGAACTAGCAAGCGTTAGCAAGTCGCATGATCCCGACGAAGAATGGTGGTGGACAAATGCTTCAAAAACATGCCTGCACGTTGCATCGATAAAATGATCGGGAGAGATATTGTTCAAAGCCAAAGGGACAAAATGGGGTTTAAGGGGGCCTGTCACAATTAGCCAACGCAGTAAATCTGATTCCAACACTTTATCCGGGTTTATCTCCATCATGCCGGCCATCGAATTCTTAGGCATATATACATGTGTGGAAGGAGCTTGAATAAACTCTTGCGGCAACTGCAGAAGCTGCGATAAACGTCTTAAACTCTCATGAACAATAATCGGTTCTTCCCAGGCATGTATCTGTTTGATTGCATGGTGGGCCAAAGCGTTTTTGCCGGCCGGAGATCCCAGGTCAAACTGAAGAGACAGATGATCCACAAGGAATGAGATGAAATCCTGCGGTTTATTAATAAGTTCAATAAAAGCTTCGATCCCCTGCTCTTGGACTAAACTGTCCGGATCGGATCCTTCCGGAAGACGAATGATTTTAACATCCATACCGGCTTTTGCACACAGATTGCCCACCTTAAAGGCCGCCTCTCTTCCTGCTTTATCGTTATCAAATGCAAGAAGAACTTCTTGAGCGCCTAAATTTGTCAATTCCTTGAGGTGGCCTTCACCAAAAGCAGTGCCTTGGGATGCTACAGTGATATCAAGACCATGATAGAGTAAGCGCAATGCATCAAGCTGCCCTTCGACGATGACAACGCGGCGTTCCTTAGCGATTGTGCGGCGGGATTGGTCCAGACCAAAAAGTATGCGGCTCTTTTTGAAGAGAGGTGTTTCGGAAGTATTGACGTATTTACCACCAAATGTCCCTTCTTTAAAACGACGTGCTGAAAAACCAACCACGGACCCGGAACTATCGCGGATGGGAAAGGTGATCCTATCGCTAAAGGGATCACGCAAAGTACCGTACTGAGTCTCGACCAAAATGCCTGTGTCGATAAGATGTTTCTCCGGTATTCCCATGTTGATCAGAATTTTGCGTACGAAGTCTTTCTGCTGGGGGGAATATCCGATACGGAAGCGTTGGATAAAATCTAGGTCAATGCCGCGGTCAAAAAGGTATTTACAGGCGGCATGACCTTCTTCGGAGTGAAGAAGCAATGTGTGGTAAAGTTCAGAAGCTTTTTCTAGAGCGAGTTTAAGCGCAGGCTTATTGATCTTCTCTTTGCTGTCATTAAACTCAACCCTTTCCAGGTAAACATTATAGCGCTGAGCAAGCGCTTCTACCGCATCGGTAAAAGACAAACGTGCATGCTGCATCATAAAGGTGATCGCATCGCCATGAGCGCCGCATCCAAAACAATGGTAAAAACCTTGGCTTTTATTCACGTTAAAGGAAGGCGACTTCTCATCATGAAACGGACAGAGTCCCTTGTAAGAGGTGCCTGCGCGTTTCAAATCCATATGGCCGGAAATCACGTCGACAATATCGACTTTCTGCTTCAGTGATTCCAGCGATTCTTTAGTAAAAAGGGCCATAAAGCTATCTTGTCAAAGCATCAAATAAAGGGTCATGCATTTTGCCTGGCCAATCGTTACCAACTTCTTCTTTCGGTGGGGTGTATTCGTGATGGCGCCAATAATAGCCATGCTGTCTTCCCGGATAGTATTCCACAGATTGTTCTTCTATTTCAAGACCTTCGTCTTCGCAGATTTCATCTTCAGGACAATATTCGGCTCCGCCTTGGGCGCCTAAAGGTGAAAAAGCCAAAAGGGCCATCAGTAAATATTTCATGTTTGCCTCCTGTCACTATTTTATGAAATCAAATTTCTTGCATAGCATCATTCCTAGATTTTAGGTAAGATATACTATTTACTCTAGTTTAAGACACCGAATCATGGAATGCATTAGCGGAAGCGTAGAGAGAATTACTTTTCAAAGTCAAGAAAATGGCTACACCGTAGCACATCTTCAATCTACAGACCGATCAGATACTATCTGTATCGTAGGTACTATGATGGGTGTACAGCCCGGCGAATTTGTCCGCTGCTGGGGTACGTGGAAAAAACACTTAGTCTACGGTTCCCAATTCGAAGTTAGCCAATTCAAAAGCGAAATCCCTGCCGATGTGGAAGGAATCAAAAAATACTTAGGATCAGGCTTAATTAAAGGGATTGGCCCCTCTTATGCCCAAAAAATCGTCGACCATTTTGGAGCCTCCACATTCGATATCTTAGATAGCCACCCAGAAAAACTCATAGATGTGAAAGGTCTGGGCAAAAAGAAAGTGGAGACAATCATCAACTGCTGGCAAGAGCAGAAAAGCATCCGCGATGTGATGATCTTTTTGCAAGGACATGGTGTAAGCAATACGTATGCACAGAAAATCTTCAAAGTCTATGGCAACAAAAGCATCCAACAGCTGAAAGAAAATCCTTACGCCTTAGCCAGAGATATCTATGGCGTCGGATTTAAAACCGCAGACCAAATTGCCAAGCAATTAGGAATCGCTCAAGACTCCCCGCTGCGGATAGATGCTGGAATTGAATATGTATTAAACCAGCTGACAAGCGATGGACATGTCTGCTATCCGATCGAAGAATTCCTGCCCATCGCCAGCGAGATGCTGATGGTGGAAGTGCGTTTGGTAGAAGAAAGGATCTCCTTTCTGGAAGCAGAAGAGCGCATTGTCTTGATGCCTATTGTCAACGGCGCCGGGCCGCGTCCCTTCATCTGGCTTAAGCGGCTCTTTCTTGCCGAAACAGGCATAGCACGCGAACTTCTCCGTATAGGCAAAGCGTACTGCGCACTAAGGGAAGTTGCGGTAGAGAAAGCTGTCGCCTGGGTGCAAAATGAGCTGAAACTGCAGCTAGCCATTAACCAAGCAGAAGCTGTTGCCAAAGCCATGCAAGACAAGCTCCAAGTGATCACAGGCGGGCCGGGTACAGGTAAAAGCACTATCACTCGCGCCATATTGACCATAAGCTCTCAACTAACATCCCACATCGTTCTGGCAGCTCCTACCGGAAGGGCAGCTAAAAGGATGACTGAAATCACCGGCAAACAAGCTAAGACTATCCATAGCTTGCTTGAGTGGGATTTCCGCGTAAGCGGCTTCAAACGGAACCGCCAAAACCCGCTCGAAGCAGACCTCATCATCATCGATGAAGCAAGTATGATTGACACTTCGCTGATGTATAGTTTGCTCAAAGCTATTCCTGACCATGCAAGAGTCATCTTTGTAGGTGATGTCAACCAGCTTCCCAGCGTAGGGCCAGGCAACGTCCTTAAAGACATGATCGCCTCGCGTACGCTTACAGTATCCTCCCTGACAGAAATCTTCAGGCAAGCTGCTAACTCCCGCATCATCGTCAGTGCCCACCGCATCAATCAAGGAAAAGTGCCCGAGCTCACTGCAACAGCTGACAGCGATTTCTATTTTATTGATTCACCTGAACCGGAAGACGTCCTAAAAAACATCACGACCCTGGTTTGTGAACGCCTGCCTCGTAAGTACGGGTTCGATCCTTTCCACGACATACAGGTTCTTTCCCCTATGAAACGCGGACTCTTCGGCATCGAAAACTTGAATATCGAGCTGCAAAAATTGCTCAATCCCGAAGGAACTCCACTTGAGCGCATGGGAAGACAGTTCAAGCGCAGCGACAAAGTGATGCAGATCCGCAATAACTATAAGAAAGAAGTCTTTAATGGCGATGTCGGCATTATTACAGAAATTAACACCTATGCCCAACATCTCTATGTAGACTTTGATGGACACGTTGTAGAATATGAATTCAATGAATTGGATGAATTGACTCTAGCCTATGCTGTTTCTATACATAAATACCAAGGAAGCGAATGTCCCTGCATCGTTGTTCCTGTGCATACTAGCCATTTTAAGATGCTGGACCGCAATCTACTCTATACTGCCGTTACCCGCGGAAAAAAGTTAGTCGTCATTGTAGGCAACAAGAAAGCTATGTTCATTTCGGTGCTCAACGATGAAGTCCACCGCCGCTACACAGGCTTAAGGCAGGCCATGGAAGCTCTCTGTATAAAATTACCCATTTAGTTATCCCCTTTAGGAAAAATCCATGCCAAAGAAAAAGAGCTTGAAATCACTGCGCAAGCCAAAAAAAATCACCTTAAAGCAAGCCATCTGTTTGTTTCCTATCCTGCTTATCGCCTATCTGCTTTCATCCTACGACGATTTACTTCACCCCTTAACCTTTCCGAATGATGGGGAACCTGTCGCCATCTATTCTTCAGACACACATCACGACATAAAAAAACTATACAGAGATGCTATCGATTCCGCTGAAAAGAACATTTTCCTCTATATCTACTCTTTTACAGACCCTGTGATTGCAGCGAAGCTCAAGGAAAAAACAGAGCAGGGAATCAAAGTGACCCTGATCTGCGATAAGGACGGCGCAGCCAAAACTAAGAAACTCGTCGGAAAGAAAGTGCAGGTTATCTCCAGGCAAAATGAAGGATTCATGCACCTCAAAATCATGGTTATTGATGAACAAAAAGTTCTGATCGGATCTGCCAACCTCACTACTGAGTCCTTAGTTATGCACCACAATAACGTGTGCGTCTTCAACAGCCCTAATCTTGCAATGCACCTGATCAGTTTATCGGAACATCTTAACCGCTCCAATAACCAAACAGGGGCCGATTTCCCGGAAAGAAAATTTACGATCGGCAACCAACCCATTGAATTTTGGATGCTCCCGGGGAACACAGCCGCCTGTAAGAAGCTAGTCAAACTCATCGACAATGCAAAAGAAAGCATACAAGTGGCAATGTTCACATTTACACGCTACGATATGGTTTATGCGTTGTTAAGGGCGAAACGTCGCGGAGTAGATGTACGAATCATCCTGGATGCAGGCATGTCTAAAGGTGCCGGTCATCATATTGCTACGCTTCTTTTTCTCCAAAGAGTCCCTTTAAAAATCAGTCAGGGTTCTCCCCTATTACATCATAAATTCATGGTGATCGATGAATCTACATTTGTGACAGGTTCGGCAAACTGGACAAAAAATGCTTTTAACAATAACGACGACTGCTTCCTAATCATAGAAAACCTAACGCCACCTCAAAGCGGACGGTTGAAGGAACTGTGGGACAACCTAGATCGTTCCTGCGGAATTTTCACATGTGACGAAGTGGATGCAGCATAAAACACCGTGTATTTAGAAAAGTGTTATAAATTTCATTTTTTATGCATCATCCTTTATGATTTTTTATTAAACTTTGCTTTTTCCATGGGAGTTACAAAATGAAACTAAAAAATTTATTTACCTGTTGCCTTATTGTACTCGCAACATGCTTTGCTATCAACCTAGAAGCTAGCTTTATTAATAACGGCCGTTTCCTATCCGATGCCGTACGCTTAAACGTAGGCGGTACGCTGGATAATAATGGCGAAATCATCGGACGCACTTCAATCAACCTTTCTTGCGAGGCATTAGTAGGGAAAGGCAAAATTCAAGCCCCAAAGATCGTTATCAAAACAAAGATTTTTGCTTACACAGGCAAAATAAGCTGTTCAGAAAGCTGTATCATCATTGTCTCTGAGCCTTTTAACGAAAAGATGTTCAAAAAAGAAGGCTCCGGCAAGTTCGACATCATCGTTGACTCCGACGATAATCCTAAACCTGTTCGCAAGTCACTTGTGCCTGCAACACTTGAATTCACCGTGGAATAACCAATGTTAAAGATTGCTCTCTTAGGATACGGAAAACTCGGCCGCCTTATTGAAGACTTGGCCCAGGGGCAAGGACATTCCATTATCGCCTGCATCAACTCCCACACTCCCAAAGAGAAAAAGCAAGAGCAGATATCCCTCGCGGATGTCTGCATCGACTTTAGCGTCCCCTCAGTTGCCATTGAACACATAAAAATGGCTGCTGAAGCAAAAAAACCTATCGTTGTAGGTACAACAGGCTGGTATGAAAAGATCGATCAAGTAGAAGATTGTATAAGAACTCACGGCACAGCATGCATCTATGGTAATTTTTCTTTAGGCATGATTTTGTTCCAACAAATTATCCAATCTGCAGCCCGTTTAATGAAATATTTTGAACAATATGATATTGCCGGACATGAGATACATCACCGCCATAAAGTGGATGCTCCTTCAGGGACTGCGGTGATTTTAGAGGATATTCTGAAGAAAGAAACGGGGCGAAAATCTATTCCCTTTTCATCTACTCGGTGCGGAAGTATTCCCGGTACACACACCATCTTTTTAGATAGCCCTTGCGATACCATTGAACTTACTCACCACGCCCGTAACCGCTCCGGATTTGCCGAAGGCGCTCTGATTGCTGCAAAGTGGATTATCGGCAAGCAAGGGATTTTTACTTTTCAAGAGCTTGTAGAAAGCCATGGAAATGTGCAATAACAGGCCAAACCCGCCCTGGTACTGATGTGCTGCGACAAGTCGCCGTACTCCTATACTAAGACAAGCTTTGCATATCTTAACTTAATGATTGCAAGCAGTGGCATACCTACTGCCTACAGACTTAAATATCGTATCCGGATTTCTCAGCGCAATTTCCACTCCAATATTAGATGGAATGCAGTGGTGCTGTAAATATAAGCGGCGCAATTTCCCGTCATCATCAAAATGAAGGTTAAATTCCATCCATCCTTCACTAAAGAAATACGAGACCAAGGTCGTATGCAAAAAACGTTCAACACGTAAAGCATTTCCAAAGGAAGCTTCAGCTGCCGAGCGGTTCATATACTTATATAAGCTGTTAATGGAACAATGGGGAGAAGTAAGTTGATTAATGAGTTCATCAAAGGTAAGCTGATTGCTCAGCCTCAGTCCGAGGGCTTGAGATATGTCCTCGGGACAACACACCGGATACCGCCACCGGGTTATAAGACGCTTAAGCGGCTTTAACAAATCAATCTTGCTCATGCAAGAACCTTCGTTATGTTTTTTAATGCCTATCCCCTTCGTTGCGAAGAAGAATCTACTTAATCAATCGACCTTGGACTAAGCAGTAATCAGCGTATGTTGTGTTTTGAATTACTTATGGTTGTAAACATAATGGAACTCAACAAAAATATGCAAATATTTTTTTCTGCTAAAGAAGCCATTTACCTTCATAGGTTTCCTGTGTTAAACTTCAAATAATTAACACAATCCCCCATCCAAGATGCTGGCAATTTTTTTAGACATAGAGACTAATGGACTTGATGCACGTAAGCATTCTCCTATAGAGATCGCCTTTACTATCATGGATGTCACTGAAAACAAAAATCTTGTAAGTTATCAGAGCGTTATCAGCCTTGAGGAAGATGCCTGGGGATATACAGATCCCCGTAGTTTACTTATCAATGGCTTTTCCTGGGATAAAGCCCGCGCCGGCAAATCGATGAAAACAGTTTCACAAGAGATTATTGCATGCTTTCAAGCACAAGGAATCAAACGTGGACATGCAGTTTTCATCTGTCAGAACCCTACCTTCGACCGCGCATTCTTCTCCCTCATCATCGATGTTTACACACAAGAAGCCCTAAACTGGCCTTACCATTGGCTCGACATGGCTTCTATGTATTGGGCCTTGAAAGTGAAGGAGTTGCAATCCATTAACCAACCCTTTGTGTCTGAGATCTCCCTTTCAAAAAACGATATCGCTGCAAAATACAATCTCCCTCCTGAAAAGGAACCGCATAATGCTATGCAAGGGGTAAATCACCTCATTAAATGCTACGAAGCGGTATTAGGAGTGGTCTTTACCGGTACCCCTCTGAATAAGCAGTAAGGCAGGGGCCGTCCGCATATTTATCCATTGATGAAAGCATACATTCCATTGTTCCTTCGGTAATGTCGATGCCCACTCTACAACTCGTTCTTGTTCCTCTTTTCCCCCCGGATGTCCTGAATAGCAAGTAACGCAAAGCACTCCCCCTTCTGCAATAATCTCTGATACACCTTTCAGACTTGCTATCGTCGACAAAGGTAATGTCGTAACAGATTTATCACTCCCCGGGAGATACCCTAAGTTATAGACCGCTAATTTAACCCTCTTTTCAAGAAGAGCTGCGGGTAACCGGTCATGCGAACCATGAACAAAATGCACACGTTCCAACCACTCTAAAGGAAAATGCTGTTGTAACTTTTCTTTGGTATTCTTTAAGGCTATTTCCTGCAGATCAAAAGCCCAAATCATTCCCGCGTTTTCATCTAGCACCCTTTGGGCTAAAAACAATGTATCGTTGCCATTCCCACAAGTTGCATCTATAACAACATCACCTTTTTCTAAAATTTTTTCACACCAAAAGTGCACTAGATCTATGTGTCGATGAAATAAAGGAAATTGATATTGCATTGCTACTCGTTTGGTGTTAATTAGAATTTTATTCTTCTTTTCGTAATCGAAGGTATCATATGAGTTTTATTCCGGGTGTTCAAGCATTAAAAAATTGGTATTACGAAGAACCTGTTGGGTCTACCAAAGCCAGAGAACTCAGAGCAGAAATTGAAAAAACTAAGCTTCTGCTCTCAGAAGAAGAGGGAGCTGATTCTATTCCGGGGCTCGACACCAACCTCATGGTATCCTCGACAGACACGCTTGAGTCCCCCCATGTTGTCATTGATTTGAAAAAAGCTCTGA
This sequence comes from Parachlamydiales bacterium, assembly GCA_041671045.1. Classification (NCBI taxonomy): domain Bacteria; kingdom Pseudomonadati; phylum Chlamydiota; class Chlamydiia; order Parachlamydiales; species Parachlamydiales bacterium. The sequence goes on along the minus strand of JBAZCF010000005.1, from coordinate 106,422 downwards.
GAGAGCGCAAAATCAAAAAGCAAATCAAAAAAATGACAGACAAAGCTGAGGACACGCATATCGCTAGTGTTGCTGTACAAACAAGTCCGTTTGCAGGATCCTCAGGAAAATTTCTATTAAGAACTTTTGAAGTAACCACAGGAGTCTCATTTCTGAGTACAGTGGTCTTGGGTGCTATAAGCGCTGCGACATCTTCAGGTTGGAACCTTATTGTGGCCATTGGAGGAATTAGCTCTACTGCACTAGCTGGAGCAACGGGCGGAACGTGGTATGCATGTCAGAAGATCGATCAAGCTATTGCCGACATGAACGCCTTATCCCCCCATCAAGTAGAAATACTTAAGACCATTGCGGATGGTGAGCTGAAGTTTATATCAGGTCAAAAAGCGGCTGAAACTCATGAAGATCAGGAGAAAGGCAAAGCGGTATTAGATTCACATTTAGAAGAGTCGCTGGCTATCTTTCGCGATATTGATTTAGAGCAATATCCGGAAGCTGCAGAGATACAGGAGCTCATTGAAGAGAAAATAGGAAACCCGCAATTCAAGGAGGAGGTAGAAGCTCTGCAAGATAGACTAAAACACATAAAAGAAGAAATGGAGCATCTAGACGAAATCAGAAACAAAGTTGTATGCAAGAGAGTTATACAAAAATTACCCAAAGACAATCCCTTACTACAAAGCTTGCAAGGAGTTTTTGATAATTCTATTACCGCATCTCCATCACAAAGCATGAAGCGGCCTACTGTATTTTCTAAGAGTGTCCCCATTACGCCTAACCCTATCCGAAAGAAATTGCAGTTTTCAAGTGCAGTCACAGTGACAGAAGCAGAAAGAAAAGATAAAAATATTGCCGACGGAATAGTTTACGAAACAATTGAGCTCCCCACACGGCACAGCGACGAGGATATGGATGAAGGCAGTCGTGGAGAGTCCATCGAAATGATTGAAACCCATAGAGATAGTAACAATAGAATTATTAACTATAATCTTTTATGCGCGCGCTTAGGTTATGAACCAAAACAGCTCTTTTTCGGAAATGAGGAGGTACGGCAAATCTATGATAGATAGCCCGTCGAAGATTGCAAATAATGGGAGATGATCGCTAAGGCAGCGATCGGAGCGGTATCAGTGCGTAAAATATTGTAATGAAGGGAAACACCAAGAAATCCTTTTTCCTCTAACAGCATTATTTCATGCTCGCTAAGTCCCGCTTCAGGACCAATGCAGAAATGAATATTTGGTTCGCGAGTTTTTTGCAAAGCGTCCCACAGCCGAGTAGCCTGTGGGCGCACATCGCCATAAAACAAGGCTCCCTGCATTTTCGGCCAGCTACCTATCTCCGGAAGAAGACTGATTTTAGGGAGAAAAAGCCTTCCCGATTGCTTAGTGGCTGCGATAAGGATTGCGTGGGCACGCAAAGTCTGCTGTACCGATAGTCCTTCTTTTTCACTGCGTTCCCCCGGGAATAGAAGGATCTCATTCACTCCTAGTTCAGTGGCTTTTTCCAAAATAGTATCTAGTCGATTGATTTTTGGAAGACCTTGCAATAAGACCAGGGAATGGGGAGAGGGAACTTCTTTATGCAGCTTATCGACAACAAGGATACAGGAGTTTTTCTTGATCTCTTTCACGTGTGCATGAGCCAGGATTCCTCTGCCGTTGATCAATTCTACATGATCCCCTTCAGAAGCGCGCATGACGCGAATAAGATGACGTGCTTCCTCTTCCTCTAAAGTTACATTCTCATGGAGGTTAAGGTTATCTGGTGTATAAAACCGGTAATGAGGCATGTGTTACTTGACTATGATAGAATCTTTTTCGACAACTGCGTCTAAGACTAGTTTATGTTCAGGACGTAAGTATAAAGCCAAGTTGTGCATAAAGTTTCTGAAGCGCTGCCTTAGGAGTAGTTCTCTACGTCTTAATCCACCACCACCTAGATTTTTTACGGGCTGGTCATTGGCAAGCAGCAGGGCGACAAATGTGTTCTCAAGCTCATGTGCATCAACAATATTCAGTCCCCACTCCAAGACTTCCCTTTCTTCACGCGGCGCTGCGATAATAGCAATCTCCAAGCTATCCTTAACGACGTCTAAGAAAAGTTTATTTACGCCATATAGATAGAAGGATTGTTTAATGACGTTGATCCCTTTGATCTTTGCAATTTTTTCGTTTAAAGCCAAAGGATGGCTATCAGGATTTAAGGTCTCGGCCAGGTTCAAGGGATAGAATACACGGATAGGCAAGGGCCCGGCTATGGGCAGCCACTGCTTAATAAGGAAGGTAATATGAAGATTTTTTGCTTCAGGGTCGTTTATATCCTCTTCTAGCCCTTCCCTATAGGGAATAAATATTTTGCGCAACTTAGGAGGGATATAAAAGCTAACCTCATTAATCTCCACTCCGCTGACAACGTTATTTTTCAGCCCTTCCAAATCTGCTTTTGAGATTAAGCTAAGGTCAATTTCCAATTGGATCTTCTTGGCTTGTATCTCAGCGATTTCTTCTTCAGAACCGGTAATGGTCTGGAAAAGACGCGTAGGCCAAATGTCCATATATTCATAGCCATAGGGAGCTTCTCCAATGGGCGGAAGAATATGAATGGGGACGCGCGCTGTGATCAGCCTACTGAAGTGGATGACAAAATCGGGATGTTCGACTTGTGTAATATGGCTTGCTAAATTGATATCGGGATTAAGGCTGACTAAATTCTTCTTTGTGATATCTACGATCCATTCATTGGTATCTACTGAAGAAGCATCTAATACAACTTCCACATCGGAGGGTTCTATATCTTGGATGACGTCTTTAGTGCCGCTTAAAGTCAGGGTAATTCTTTTACTTAACGTACCGTTAGGGAGCAGCCCCACCACAGTTTTATCTGCAGGCAGGTTAATGATTTTAATGGGTATGTTGGGAAGGGTCTTAGTATCCGTAATAGAATGGTTCACAAATAGCCACAAAATAACAGCAGAAAACAAAGCAACAACTTTACGTTGCCAATGATCGAAAAAGAAGCGGTAGAGACGTGATTCTGTCATGCTGTTCCTTAATGAGTGAAGGCTGAGGCCATGCGCCCTTTAGTCGGTGTAAAAATACTGCGCATAATCCCCTTAAACCGATCTACCTTTACGCCGCGTGTAATAATCCCATCACGAGCGATGGAGACCTTGCCCGTCTCTTCGGAGACAACCACAACGAGAGCATCCGTTAATTGGCTGATTCCCAGTCCTGCACGGTGGCGGGTTCCCATAGATTTTGACAATTGGGTGCTATCATCGGCAAGAGGAAGGATAGTGGCTGCTGATAATATCGTCGTCCCCCGCATAATAATAGCGCCGTCGTGCAGCGGGGTGGTGGTAGTAAAAACAGATTCTAAAAGTTCTGAAGAAAAATAAGCGTTGAGCAAGACAGCTTTATTAGCGAACTCATCCAACGAATCTTGGTTTTCAAAAACAACAATAGCCCCTATACGTCTATCGGCAAGTTTGTAGATAGACTGGGCAATATTATCTAAAAATTTATCGAATTCAGTAAGCTCCCTATACCGTTTCCCCTTAAGGCTCAAACGTGAAAGCGTCAAACGCACTTCGGGCTGAAAGATAATCAACAAGGCAATAACGGCTACGTTGACAAAATACAGCATTAGCTTTTGGATAACGGGAAGGTGCAGCCAATTTACAAGGGCGTAGAGGATCAATACCGCAATTAGGCCTAAGACAACGTCCATAGCCCGGGTATTCCAGAAGAAGGAGAGGAAGTAATAAACTATCACAGAGATAACAGTTACTTCTACTGTGGGAACCAGGAAGTCAAGCACTCCTGCACCTCGATTTATGCCCGTTTTTCAGGGATGTGTTCGCTATACGCTTTTAACAAATTAATAATGTCGCGACTTTCTTTTACATCGTGAACTCGTAGAATGTCTATACCATTCATACATGCAATAGTATGCATTGCTAAGCTCTCGGGAAGAAGTTCTTCATATGATTTATTATTAATTTTTCCCATAAAAGACTTACGCGATAAACCTAAGAGCAAAGGAAATCCCAGCTTTTTTAGTTCGGCAAAATTGTGTACAATTTCTAAATTATGAGCAACAGTTTTTCCAAAGCCAATCCCAGGGTCTAAATAGATTTTGTCCTTGTGCGCCCCCTGTTCCAGAAGTTCGCCCACTCTTTCCATCAGCCATGTCGAAATTTCCTTTATCACTCCTTGAGAATAGGAAGGATCTTTTTGCATTGTCCGCGGCTCACCCTGCATATGCATTACAAATAATGTTGCTTCCGATTCTACCCCTACACGCCGCATTTCCGGATCCCTAAATCCACTGACGTCATTGATAAATGTTGCGCCCGCATTAACAGCCGCCGCTGCAACTTGCCATTTTATTGTATCTATCGAGATTGGAAGAGGAATGGACTGTCGCACCTCCTTGATTAGAGGTATGACACGTTGAATTTCTTCTTCTAGGCTAACAGGTGCTGCGCCGGGGCGGGTGGATTCTCCGCCTATATCAATAATGTCTGCACCTTGCTGATAGATTTCATGAGCGCGTTGTATCGCCTTTTCAAAACTGAAATGCTTTCCCTTGTCTAAACTTGAATCAGGAGTGGCGTTCAAAATACCCATAAGCTTTGTATGCATAATTCCACTCATATTTTGGGAAGATGATAACACGTGGACTTTATATTTTGGAGAGTATTTCTGCACTTGTGATGTAGCAACCTCATAATTATTTTTTGTAAAATTATTTGTTCTTTATCAAAAGATTGCTTAGCCTGGTGCTATATCATTTGGAAAAAAATATTATGGACGTAGAGATCTTAGCCCGAATTCAGTTTGCTCTAACTATCATGTTTCATTACATATACCCTCCCTTGAGTATTGGATTGGGACTAGTGATGGTGTTTATCGAAGGGGCCTACATAAAAACAGGAAACCCTCTCTATAAATCAGCGGCACAGTTTTGGACTAAAATCTTTGCCTTGACATTCGCTATCGGCGTCGCCACCGGTATCGTGATGGAATTCGAATTCGGCACTAATTGGGCTACCTACTCGCGTTATGTCGGCGACGTCTTCGGCAGTGCCCTCGCTGCTGAAGGGGTTTTTGCCTTTTTTCTTGAATCCGGCTTCCTCGCACTGCTTCTTTTTGGCTGGAACAGGATAAGCCCTAAACTGCATTTCTTTTCTACCCTGATGGTATGTTTAGGAGCTCATTTCAGTGCTATCTGGATCGTCGTGGCAAACTCCTGGATGCAAACTCCCGCCGGTTATCATATTGTGGGAGAAGGAATGACAGCTAGGGCTGAGATAACAGATTTCTGGGCGATGGTATTCAACCCCTCCTCTATGGACAGATTAGCCCATACTGTTATCGGAGCATGGCTGGCCGGGGCTTTTCTTGTCATAAGCGTCAGCGCCTACTATCTCTTGAAAAGGAAATTCATTGATTTTGCCAAAATATCCATGAAAGTGGGCTTGGGATTAGCCACAGTTGCAGTCCTATTGCAAACTGTCAGCGGACATAGTTCAGCTAAAGGCGTTGCAGTCAATCAACCGGCAAAACTCGCAGCTCTAGAAGGAATATACCACACTGAAAAAGGAGCCCCCCTTTCATTATTCGGTATTCCAAACACAGCCGAAGAACGGGTCGACTATCAGATCGCCATTCCCAAATTATTGAGCTACTTAGCTTTTGATAACCCCGACGCAGAGATCAAAGGTCTAAATGAATTTCCGAAAAAAGATTGGCCCAATGTGTACTTCACCTTCTATAGCTACCACCTCATGTTAGCTATGTGGGGGGCTATGTTCCTATGCTGCCTTTTAAGTATTGTCTATTGGTGGCGTGGAAAGTTAACCACAACACCGTGGCTTTTGCGTTTACTTGCCTTCTCCGTCCTTTTCCCTCAGATAGGCAACCAAATGGGATGGTTCTGCGCAGAGACGGGCCGCTACCCTTGGCTTGTCTATGGACATCTTCGCATCTCTGAGGGTCTTTCTAAAGCTGTTGCAGCAGAACACGTTTTAGGATCCATCATTCTATTCGGAGTTGTCTACACCTTTTTGTTCATCCTCTTTATCTATCTTCTGAATGAAAAGATCCAGCACGGACCGGAAAACTTCGATACCGCCAATCTTTACCACCAACTTTCCACACCCTTCAAGACACCCTCAAAGGACGCTCATGGAAAACCTGCCCAGCCTTAACCTAATTTGGTTTATAATTTTTGTTATCCTTATCACAGGCTACGCAATACTGGACGGCTTTGACTTAGGCGTAGGAATTGTCCATCTTTTTTCTAAAAAGGATGATGAACGCCGGATCATGTTGAACTCCATAGGACCTGTATGGGATGGAAACGAAGTTTGGCTTGTCACAGCCGGCGGTGCGCTTTTTGCCGGTTTTCCGGATGCTTACGCAACTCTCTGTTCTGCTTTTTATATTCCCGTCATGATATTGCTGACAGGGATAATATTCAGGGCTGTAGCGATTGAATTTCGCAGCAAACAACCCCAAGCTTGGTGGAGATGGACCTGGGACGTTCTTTTTTCCGTTGCAAGCTTTATCATTACCTTTGGGCTTGGTATTGTTCTAGGCAACCTCGTCCGCGGCATTCCTCTGAATGACGAAAAAGAGTTCATAGGCGATTTTCTCTCCTTGCTTAACCCTTATGCAATATTGGTCAGCTTTCTAACAGTTTCCTTAGTTGCAATGCATGGGGCGATCTATGTGTTGATGAAGACAGAAGGCGAACTGCACGATAAAATCCGGTCATGGATTAATCCACTGATCATCAACTACATCATATTATACGCCACCTGTACTATGGCAACCCTTATCTACCAGCCACATATGGTAGAAGCTTTCCGTGAGCGCCCCTTCTTTTTCATTATTGGGGTATTAAACATGCTAGCTATTGCTAACATCCCCAGGGAAATCCATAAGAACCGGGACCATCGGGCTTTTGCCTCTTCCTGCGCGAATATCATTTTTCTAATGATTCTTTATGGCATCGGATCTTTCCCACAAATGGTGCGGGCAATCAATAATCCTGAGTACAGCCTTACTATTTATAACGCCGCGTCCTCTGATTTAACCCTGAAGATCCTCTTAATCATTGCCTTTATAGGTATTCCACTCGTTCTTTCTTATACTTTTATGATCTATTGGATTTTCAATGGCAAAGTCCGTATTGATCAGAATAGTTATTGAATTAGAATACTAATTTCTGCAAAATCTTTTTGTTGCGGAAATGAACATAAAGCAAAAGCAGTGGATGCGTGGCAAATACATTAGCCGGTTATCCAATAGACTTCTTTCGAAACTCGCTTTGATTGAGAAAATTGACGATTTTTGAGCAGATTTTTCGTCAAATTTTAAGAGAATATGTAATCATATGGTCGAAAAATTTGCCGATAAAGATGCTAAAAATGGCAATTTTAACAATCAAATGGATTTTCGAAAGAAGTCTAATGCTTGCTTCAAGTCTAAGCCGCCCAAACCCAATATCTTATAAGAATTTTATGGAAAAACATGGATCCCTTTTAGGTGGGACTTTGCTTATCGCCGGTACCACCATCGGTGGCGGTATGCTGGCCCTGCCCGTATTAACCTGTTTAGGGGGCTTTTTGCCTTCCCTTGTCATCTATACCCTCTGCTGGCTATTTATGACTGCTACAGGTTTGCTATTTCTCGAAGTCTCTCTATGGCTGCATAGGGATGCTAATATTGTTTCTATGGCAGAATCGACCCTCGGAAAATGGGGAAAGGCCTTTGCATGGCTATTATACATTTTTCTTTTCTACTGCTTATCATTGGCTTATATCGTAGGCTGCGGGGATTATATTAGAGAAATTTTAGGCATACAAGGACATGCTTATATCGGTACTGCTCTATTTATTGGGATTTTTGGAACCCTGGTCATCATGGGTACCCGTTTAGTTAGCGCCGTTAATGGAGTCCTCGTCGGGATAATGATCACGCTTTTTTTCAGCATAATTTTCATGGGAATTCCCCACATCAATTTTGAACACCTTGTACGTAGAGATTGGAATCTTTCCCTCCTATCACTCCCGGTTTCATTTACAGCATTCGCATACCAAGGAACAGTGCCTACATTAGTAAATTACCTGAATTACGACGTAAGACGTATACGTTTAGCCATTATTATCGGTAGCTTTATTCCTTTAGTCACCTACATCATCTGGCAGACCGTCATTTTGGGTATAGTACCCACATTCGGAAATGAAGGACTTTTGAATGCCTTAAATGAAGGCGAAAACGCTGTCCAACCTTTAAAGTATTTCATTCAAAATCCTTGGCTTATCCTAGTCAGTGGTTTATTTGCCTTTATCGCTTTATTGACTTCATTTTTTGGAGTGACATTAGGACTTGTTGATTTCCTTTCAGACGGTCTTAAAATAAAAAAATCAGGTTCTGGCAAATGGATTCTCAGCTTGCTCGTCTTCCTTCCGCCTTTCCTAATCTCTCTTTGGAAATCCAATCTGTTCCTGGAAGCGTTGGATTTAGCCGGGGGATACGGTTGTTCATTATTACTCGGGCTTCTACCTGTAATAATGGTTTGGAGAGGAAGGTATCATATGCAGCTCAATGAACAGAACCAATTGCCCGGTGGTAAAATGATATTGATTTTACTGGGTGCATTTGTTGCATTCGAAGTTGCAATCCAAATCATGATTAATTTAGGGGTATTTGGTATTGACATTGGGGGATAAAACCCACAGATAATTTTCAAAAAAAAGGGGCGGCTCTCCCCTTCGTCCTTAGTTCAAATGAACTGAAATCGGTGGATTTACCACCCTCTTAGGGACGAAACCACAACTTTGTGGACATTTAAAAGGGAGAGCCGTCCTTACTTACTATAAACCAATTCCGAAGTATAAGCCTCCTGATCCACCGTAGGGATACGAGTTATAATAGTATGGAGAATAATAACTATTATATGGAGTATAGTAATTATTATAGTAACCACTATTGTAATAATATGGTCTATAATAAAAGCCACCGCCGTTATAGTTATTGTTCCAAGACCTGTAGCTTCTGTGGCCGCCTCTCCATCCATCAGCTACTAACTCTTTATCCCCGGTAGAAGAGGAAACACTAGCCTTCATTGGCTCAGCTATCCAGAATAAGCCTAACGCTAATAGTCCAACTAACAGCTTGTTAATGTTTCCGAGCTTCATAATGACCTCCTAGATAACATTTAATTGCTGCCTTCCGGCATTCTCGCGCAGGACTACCTTCTTACCAGTAATAGTAATGACGGTAGTGGTAATATGGTCCATGATAATAGTACCCACCGTGGCGGGGGCCGCCCCAATATCTCCACCAAGCGACGTCTTCACCTGTTTTAGCAGAAGAATTAGCCGTATTTTGGATTTGGGCAGCATTCAAAGAACCTACCATGGGAACAATTGCCAATATAAATATTAATCCTATGCGTGTAATCCAAGACATGGCAACCTCCTAAAATGGGTCTTTGAAAGCTTCACCTTAAAGCTTTCTATTATTCAACCCATCCTTATAGTTGCAAACGGCATGCCAATATTGCCCTAGGAGAATGGACAAAAGGGATGCAAAAAACGTGAAAACGGCAAGATTTGCCGTGAAGGAATTACCTACTGCAGCATCGCCTGACAATATGCCTCAGCATTAAAAGGCTGTAGATCTTCAGCACTCTCGCCCACTCCGATAAATTTCACGGGAATACCTAACGTCCGTTGAATTTGAATGACGATCCCCCCCTTCGCTTTACCATCTAGCTTGGTGACAATCAAACCGGTCAGAGGGATGAATTTATGAAATGATAACGCTTGGTCTACTCCATTCTGCCCTTGGTTAGCATCAATAACTAATAGAGTTTCATGCGGAGCATCGGGACAAACTTTTTTACAGATCCGGCGCAGTTTTTCTAATTCCTGCATTAGGGGGATCTTGGTCTGTAATCTGCCGGCTGTATCAATGAGAACAATATCAATTTCCCTAGATTTAGCTGCTGTTAAAGCATCAAAAACTACTGCAGCCGGGTCACTATTAGGCTGTCCTTTTACAAGGGGGACATCCAATCTTTGGGCCCATATTTCTAATTGGTCGATAGCAGCAGCTCTGAAGGTATCGCCTGCTGCAATAAGGACAGATTTACCCTCGTCTTTAAGCTTCTTTGCAATTTTAGCTATGCTGGTCGTTTTTCCATTACCATTTACCCCGACAATCGCAATGACAGTAGGACCTGTTCCGGGAGCTGCAAAGCGAAGTTCGCTCTGGGAAGATTTCAGCTCATCCGATAGATCGGACCGGATCAAATCCAATATCTGTTCCGCCGATAAATCCGGCTGCTTCTTCAAGGCAAGCCTGACCTTTTCAGCCAAATCACTTGCTAGAGAAGCTCCTAGGTCTGCCTCATAAAATATTTGCTCTAACTTATCTATTGTATCTTCATCCACTTTCCCTTTGAAAAGTGAAAGAATCGTGCTTCCTAACAGCGACCCTGTTCTGGAAAAAGCACTAGCTACTCGGGCATAGCCCGCTTTTAAAGCATTAAAAATCATGACACCTCTTAGTCCCTTGATGCAAATGAGCTTCACCGTTAACGTATGCAATACAATAGCAAATAGTATGCTTTCCCTAAAAGGGCCGCTTTATGAATACACACGAATTTGAAGCTAAAACGTTACTAAAACACTACGGGATATCTGTCCCCCCTTACGCTGTCATTGAAATTGCCGACGACATCGAAAAAAGTCTTTCCATCTTAAACGGAAAAGAAGAAGCAGTTCTTAAGATCCAAGTCCATGCGGGCGGAAGGGGTAAAGGGGGCGGAGTCAAAATCGCTAAAACAAAAAGCGATATACACAAATATGCCAATGACCTCCTAGGCATGCGCCTAGTCAATAATCAAACCGGTCCTGAAGGTGTTCTAGCAAGCAAAGTACTTCTTTCCCCCCTTATAAATTATGAGCAAGAATACTATGTGGCTGTCATCATTGATAGGGCCAACGCACGTCCGACTCTTATTGCTTCGCCGGAAGGTGGAATGGATATTGAAGAGATAGCCCATAAAACACCCGAGAAAATCTTGACCCTTCCTATTCACTCCTCTGGAAAACTTAGAGGGTATCAACTTCTTCAACTCTCTAAATTTATGGGTTGGGAGGGCCGCACCGCTACAGAAGGGCAAGCTTTAGCTAACAACCTAGTGAAAGCCTTCCTAGAAAATGACGCTTCCCTCCTAGAAATCAACCCTTTAGTCAAAACACCCGATGGAGCCCTTTGGGCACTGGACGCTAAACTTAGCATTGACGACAATGCACTCTTCCGGCATCCCGATCTGGAGGCTTTTTTCGATCCGACACAGCTCCCTGCAACAGAAGTCGAAGCACAAAAGCACGAACTCGCCTATATTGCCCTAGATGGCAACATCGGCTGCATGGTCAACGGCGCCGGCCTTGCAATGGCCACCATGGATATCATCAAATACTACGGCGGTAAACCTGCCAATTTCTTAGACGTTGGCGGAGGGGCCTCCGCTGAAAAAGTCGCTGCCGGCTTCACTATCCTCGTCCAAGATAAACATGTTAAAGCCATCCTCGTCAATATTTTCGGCGGCATCATGAACTGTGAAACACTTGCCCAAGGCATCATTGAAGCAGCCCAGAAAATCGGCATCGGCAAACCACTTATTGTCCGTATGGAAGGAACGAATGTCGAGCAAGGAAGAGCACTCTTGAAAGACTCAGGACTGCCTATCACTATCGCCCAAAACTTAACCGATGCTGCGCAAAAAGCCGTAGCAGCAGCAAAAGCGTGAGAAAAAGACATGGCAATACTCGTCAATAAAAATACCCGCGTCATCACCCAAGGCATCACAGGGAAAGCGGGGAAATTCCATACAGAACAATGCATCGCCTATGGCAGTCACTTTGTCGGAGGCGTCACTCCCGGTAAAGGGGGGCAGGAGATTCTTGGATTGCCCGTTTTTGATACTGTACTGGAAGCAAAACTTGAAACAGATTGCGATGCATCCATCATCTTTGTTCCTGCTCCTTATGCCGCAGAAGCTATATTAGAAGCAGAAGAAGCGCGTATTCCCCTCATTATTTGCATTACTGAAGGAATCCCGGTCAAAGATATGATAGAAGTAGCCCAAGTCATGCGCCACAGTAAAACAAGCCGTCTTATCGGACCCAACTGCCCCGGTGTCATCACACCGGGACAATGCAAAATTGGCATTATGCCAGGATATATCCATAAACCCGGTAATATCGGAATTGTTTCCCGGTCCGGAACACTCACCTATGAAGCTGTCTGGCAGACAACCCAATTAAGCCTCGGACAATCTACCTGCGTAGGAATTGGTGGAGACCCATTGAACGGAACAAACTTTATCGATATCCTAGAACTGTTCGAAAAAGATCCCGATACACACGGAATATTGATGATTGGTGAAATTGGCGGTGATGCAGAAGAACAAGCTGCTGAATGGATGAAGCGGCATTGCAGTAAACCTGTAGCTGCATTTATTGCCGGGGCAACGGCACCTCCAGGAAGACGCATGGGACATGCCGGCGCTATCATCTCCGGGGGGAAAGGCACTGCTGAAGAAAAAGTGAAGGCACTTAAATCAGCCGGAGCAATATTAGCCCCTACACCCGCCGAAATGGGATCCACAATGCAAATGGCCTTAAATAATTTTGTTAAAATATGAGTTAGCGCGTGTTCACAGCCCTTACAAAAATTCCGGTACACATCCAACCTACTTTCTGGCTCCTGGCTGCCCTTATAGCCTGGATGAATGCTACCGGTCTGCTTGAAATTTTCATCTGGGTCGGAGTTATCATCCTATCTATATTAATCCATGAATATGGACATGCCTTAACTGCCGTGGCATTTAAACAGAGAGCTACCATTGAACTTGTCATGTATGGCGGCGTTACCCGACGAAGCGGCAAACCCTTAAGCAAATGGCAAGAATTCATCATCGTATTTAACGGTCCCTTATTCGGTGCGCTATTGGGCGCGCTAGCTTACATCCTATTAAAAAACTTAGGACCACATTTAAATGCCATCTCAGTTTATGCTTTAACAGTAACATTCTATATTAACACCTTCTGGACCATCCTTAATCTGTTGCCTGTTTTTCCTTTAGATGGGGGCCAGTTATTAGTCATCTCCATGCAGGGAATTTTCGGGCTAAGAGGGTTGAAAATTGCGCTCCTCTTCAGCACTATCATCGCCCTCGTTGCAGGAGTAACCTTCTTCGCCATCTCAGCACTGCTTCCGGGAATAATTTTTATCATGCTGACAATGGAAAGCTATCGCCATTGGCGTTCTGCTAGTTCAATGACACCGACCGATGAAAACCCCGCATATCAGCAGCAAATACGCCTTGCCGACTCCCTAATAAAAGAAGGTGATATTCATGGAGCAGAAAAAATTTTGGAGGGTTTAACGATAACTACAGAGAAGGGTGTAATCCACGATACGGCAATCATTAACCTTTCTAACCTCTACTTCAAACAGGGCCGCTACCAATCCACACTATCCCTATTAAAACCATTTGCAGATAAACTGGATGGACAAAGCCTTGCTCTATTGATTCAAAGTGCCTTACACGCCAATGAACTAGATTTGATCACTCAGTATGGCAATCGAGCCTATCAAGAACTTCCTTCGTATGCTACTGCATTGGCCAACGCTAAATGTTATGCTCGCCTGAACCAAGCTACACCTGCTGTTGGGTGGATCCAATGCGCAATGCGCGATGGCATTCCAAATATCAAAGATGTTTTGCACTCCCCTGATTTTGATCTTCTAAGAACAAATGAAAATTGGAAAAATTTCCTAATTAAAAACCATCTCCCACCCTCCTAAACCTAACCTGGGACTTATAATATTGCTTCACATCACCCACGGGTAAAGATCAAAATGGAAACCTCTTATGAAAACCTAGGAGTTCTATGTATATTTATCCCTAAAATCCCTAATAAAAAATATAATCAACTACATCTAAAACCACTTATTTACTTTTAAAGCTTAGTAAGGGAATTCTCTGCTATTGGCCACAACTGTGTGGAAGGTTGGACTCGGGAAGTAAGCTATATGCTCAACCCCCTTTCAAAAAATTACCGTTGGTGCATTCATAATATCCTAGCAAAATGGCGGGGTGCATTCTCTGTCTTAGAATGTTTCTTGTTTCGCTTTCTTTCCGGAGACTGTAATTCAGGTCCGAATATATTTAACTTCCTCTTTACCGCCAAAAAAACTGTGATTATACATTTACTCTTGTTCTGCAAGTTCACGATAGCAATAGGGATTCCCTTCTATTTTACGATTCCAATCGGCACGGGGATCCTTATCAATATGCGTGTACATGACGATTTTTCTATCATCTACAGTGAGGTCTGCCCTCAAGCCATCTTTTTCCAAAATAAGGGGGTCCCCACTCTGCACTTCATAGACCAAAGCGTGGTCTCCGTATAATGTGGGTGCTTCAACATCAATCGCCAGCACTTCGTTGCAATCCACCCTATTTGCTTGAACGTTATACAAAATGCTATTTCTGACTTTTCCGCTATGTATAGAGCAATTGACAAGGATAGAGGCTTCATCTAAATCTAAATGTGTAGGCTGCTTGGGCATTTTTGGATAAAGAAATTCTCTCAATTCTTTTTGGTTGCACATACTCATTAGAGAATGATAATAGTTTTCAACACTTCCAAAATCCCACCATTTTCCCTTACTTCCAATATCTTCCAGGGCATAAGAAAAATTTCCATACTTTTGGAGCAGTCTCTGAATCCTGCCAAAATGCGCATCTGATTCTTGCGGTGAAACACCTTTCTGAGCTCTCAGGCTTCTGTAGTCCTCAATACTAAGTGTTGCAGGCATCAGCAAAAAAGATTCCACATCCATCTGTGTTTGTTTAGACTCTAACTCCGCCGCAAACTCTGCCATAAGTTGCTTCAAAAATGTACTTGAAATGGAAAAATCCCCTAAGCTCAATGCAATCCCCGATAGTGAATAATGCTTTGCAGTCTGGTAGTCCACTTTCTCAAGATGCCGCAAGCATCCGTCCTCTCCGATACCGATGACACCATATTGGCTCCAAAGGCCACTTTCCCACTGTTCTATTGAAGGGAAAGGACGCTTTTGGCACATCACTCGCACAGAGGCTTTTGAAATATCTGGCTTATTGTCCGTAAGGAATAATTGGTCTGTCCAGAATACGGACAAGCGCCCTTTACGGTATTCTGAAAGTAAACTCGTCTGCTTGATTACGCTCTCTAACAAGGTCTGTGGTTCCGTTACACCACAAGGAAGCTTAATAGCGGACTTATTGAATTTTTCTACTGCAGTCAAAGGATACATCCGCTGGCCCTTGCCTGCAGTATGGTAAAGGGCGACAGAAGCGCCCTCCTCCATTTCCTGCTCTAATTTGCGCCCATATTTTTCCCAAGCAATTATTTGAGCCTGCTTCCACGCATTGAGAGTCCCTAACCAATTCCCGGCACCTTGCGGCCAGTCCTCAAACACATTAATTACCAATGAAGCAGGATAGATAGCGGCAAGCTTAGACTGCCAAAAGACCCCATGCTTTTCAGAATTAGAGGTGAGGATAATAACGTTCATATGCTTTACGTATTGTTAGAGTAAAAAAATAACCAACTTAATCTCATATCATCAGGAGTTAATTTGGATGTTATGTCTTTTATTTGTTCAAAAAAAGAGGTAAATGTGGGAAGTTTTATTATTTCTTTTTCTACAATTGTCAGATCTATGCTCGCTATTATATGGCATAACTCCACCCATTGGAAAACTTTTTGCTCTTTAGATACCTCAAGGAATAATTGGATGATATTCTTCTGATCCTTAGCGGG
Organism: Parachlamydiales bacterium; assembly: GCA_041671045.1. Taxonomy (NCBI): domain Bacteria; kingdom Pseudomonadati; phylum Chlamydiota; class Chlamydiia; order Parachlamydiales; species Parachlamydiales bacterium. Next base: position 90,515 of record JBAZCF010000005.1, on the reverse strand, counting down.
AAAATTTTTAATGAAATCCATCACTTTAGCTAAATCTTGGAGGAAAGGCTTAATACCCTTCTTCTTATGATAGCTTGAAGGCATCATTGCATCGGTGAAATCCCTATAATAGAGACCTTCCATTTCTTTCAGGAGTTCTTTTACATCGATGATCCCAGAAAGGACAAGATCATAAACGGCGTAAGGGGTGCTATAAAGATAGGCTAAAGCAACTCTACGATGTTTATAGTCAATAAATTCTGAGAGATCCATTTGCGATGATCCCATCATTCCATGCGGGATCTCTTCAAAAAGCGATCTTGAGTAACTTTCATGCAAGATGGAATGTACTGTATGCTTCTTGAAAAATTCATGCATCCTTTGTCGATTGAATCCTTCCATTTTATAGACAACCATAAATTTTATCATGGAATGCGAGGGACCATAGTCAGAATAAATTTCCTCTCCTGCCTCTACATCAGCTAATAAATTTACAGTTCCCCTGGAGGGGATGTTACCTCTGTCTTTTACGGTAGAGAATTGGCAAACCGGAAATCCTTCGTTAATTAGTTCTGATCCGTTTCCATAATTCTCTGCATCTACGTCTCCAAGGCGATAAGGATTTACAGTATCGGTCTCAAAACTATTCAAATCTAATGGAATATCCGGAACCGGCTGAATTTCTCCGGTGTATTCACGGAGCATAGTTCCTTTTCTAATATTTTCAGCAGCATATAACCCCAGGAATTTCCGCTCTGAACTTTTCCAATTTTCTTTATCTTTCACAAAAAGTTTAGGCTGCTTTCTTAAGAACTGCTCATAGCAGTAGTTTGCAAATGCCAGGTGGACATTGATTGTTTGCTTGTTCTGGTCAAATACCGGCTTCCAAAGCATTGAGGGATCTCTAATGATATTCTCACCGGTATATTTCCTTCCGGTCACTTCATGGAATTTTTCCGGACTCATCGATTCAAAACCCTTAGGACCCTTCCATAAAAGCGTATCGATATTGTTACTGTTTCCTTGACTAGTTATTAATTGGTGAAGCTCGCTCACTTTCCCTCCTGAAGGCGTAAAATGATCTTCAAGATTCACTGAAGCAGCAAAGGTTTTGTAAACTTCGCCGTTCACCAAGGCGGATAGAGCATAGGGTGTAAATCCTTTTTCATCTTTTGCACCTAGCAAATTTACTATGCTGCATAAGAATTGAACCACCTTGACTTTGTCTAAAAGTACAGCGGCATGCAACGGAGTAAACTGGTGGAATTCTGTATCCGAATAGCACAGTTTTTGACGTGCAATGGTCCGAATGGACGCCTCACACTTTGCATCATCTTGAACATTAACGATGAAATAAAAAGCTACGCGGTTAGCTATTATATTTTCCTGAGGTGTAAGCTTAACGGTCGTTAACTTAGCTCCTTCTTTCTTAGTCGTATTACGACTTTCTTCTGCTTTTTTTTGTACATTTTGATAGGCTTCTATTGGGTATTGTTTTTTCCATTCACCGATGGAAATAAGAGGCGTGCTAGGCATTCTTCTAACTTATCCTAATTATATTATTATGGTTCTTTGCCAACTTAAAGAAGGCATATCTAAAGTAAGCTCTAATAAAAGCGGTTTATAGAATTTAAAAACCTTTATAAAATCATTATAATCACGCTTCCACGGCATTTTGGAATGGCTCATTAAAAATATCAGCTCCCTCCATTGAAATGTTTTCACCTCCCGGCTAATTTGTAGGAGAGTTTTTTTTATTTCACATTGATCCTGTTCTGAACATTCCTTCACTTGACGCATTAGACATGCAATATCTACCAAAAATCCAAAGCAACTATCCCAACTAGCAATGTCTTTGTATTTACTGCTACGCACCAGTTTTAGCAGGGCTTCAGCATCAAGTACATCTGAGATAATTAAATCAAACAGCGCAGAAGGAGTAGATAAGATATATCTTAAGGCTTCTTGAACATGAAGATTACGGTAAAATGCTTTTTTACTAAACTCGGGAGAGGTAATTACCTCTTCCAACAAATATTCTGGTGTGGAGGGATTTTCCAGTTCACTGAAAATAGATTCTAGTGAAGAAGCTTTAAAGAACCGGTGCATTCTTTCTCGGTTAGAAGGATCCATTTTGTAGATGATGGCATTCTTAACCTGTATAAAGTTTTGACCATAGTTGACGAATAATTCCTCCCCATCTTCAACATCGCATAACATTATCACAGTCGATCTAGAATATATCCCTGCTTCATCTTTCACGGATGCATATATACTGGTAGGGAATCCATCATTGATAAGTTCAGCACCGCCTCCATAGTCTTTAGCATTGACGACAGATAGTTGGTATGCATTGATGTTACCAGATTGAATTTGATGTAAGATTTCTTCGTTGCTAAAATATTGTGTCGGTTCTGCCTCCCCCGTATATTCACGGACTATCGTTCCTTCGGTTATTTTTCTTCCTGCAAATAGGCCTAAGTTTTCATTAGATTCCTCATTCCATTCCGTAGGCTTAACAACTAACTTAGGGGGTCTTTCTTTAAATTCTTTGTATGCTTGTGTCATCAAAACTGTATGCACATCGAGTAAACACAGTCTTGTCGGAAATCCTTTATAAGAAGGCTTCCAAATAAAGCACTGATCTCTAATAAGATATGTTCCTGTGTATTGCCTATGAGTTATTTCTAAGTACTTTTCCGAATTCATAGGTACTCTTTGACCTTCATTATTGACCCATGAAAGTGCTTCAATACCCGTAGTATTCCCCTGTGTTGTCAGGAGTTCACGTAGTTGAAGTAGGTTTGCATGATGGGGCGAACGATGACTTTCCGGACGGACTCTTAAGGATATCTCTTTATAGATATCCCCTCCCACAAACGCACTTAACAGAACAGCTGTAAATCCATTTTCATCTTTAGCCTGAAGAGAACACCCTTTATCTAAAAGATGCCTCACAACTTTTACCTTGTCCAAGAGGACTGCCACATGCAAAGGAGTGAAAAAGTGAAATTTTTTATCAGTGTAAGTTAACTTTTCAATCGAAATATTTTTTATTGAAGCAAGACATTTTTCATCTTCCTGAATATTCACAATAAAATAAAAAGCCACTCGCTTAGCGACTTTTTCTTCTTCTCTTGTAAGCTTTACAGTAACGGGTTTACGCCCTTCACTCTCAGCGAGCTTACGAACTTCTGCCACCCTGCCCTGCATTTTTTGATAGGCTTGTAAGGGGTATTGCTCTTTCCAGGAGGTAGCAGAAATAATATTCGACCTAGTCATTTTTCATCCTTGAAACTTGTTTTATTTTATGAGGGGTAAAGCAGGGTGATGATTTTCTCCGCTGCATGAGATTGCGCTAACTTGGCTGCATACAAAATGCTATTAGCAAGGGCTGTGGACGTTGCCGCCCCGTGACATTTGACAACATTGCCTCTAATCCCGCAAATGTAGCCGCCAGGATGTTCTATATAGTCGAACAATCTTTGCAGCTCATTCAATTTGCCGGGTGAGATTTGATCCTGCAGGTTTTGGCTTATATGGTCGATTAGAAACAGTCCTAAACCTTCAGCGGTTTTTAATAGGACATTTCCTGAAAAACCATCGCACACAACCGCATCGATATCGGAATGGAATAAATCGCGTCCTTCGATATTGCCGATAAAGTCGTAGTCTTCTGAAGAAGCTAGGCTAAGCCTTTCATATACATTACGGTGAAGGGCTGCCCCCTTGCTCTCTTCTCGGCCGATATTCAACAATCCGATCTTAGGCTTAGGAGTACCTTTTACAGCCTTGCAATAAGCTGCACCCAGTATGGCGAACTGAAAGAGCTGCTCCTCGGAACATTCAATAGTCCCGCCTACATCTAACAATGTCACCTGACCAAAGGATGTGGGGATATTAGCGAGTAAAGCAGGACGCAATGACACTCTAGGATCGGATAAGAATAAATAACTTCCTGCAAATAAAGCACCTGTATTGCCGCAAGAAACAATAGCTTCCAGCCCCCCTTCCTGATGCAAGCGCAGAGCGCGGGTCATCGTAGCATCTTTTTTGCTTCTAATGGCATACAAAGGCTCATCAGACATAGTGATGACATCTTTACAAGGGACTAATTGAATATGTGGAACGGTACTTTGGGATGAACAGAAGCTCTGAGATGCAAAAACAAGCAGTTCTACGTTGTGCGGCAGTATTTCACAAGCCGCGACAACGCCTTTCCATAGGGTTTCAGGGGAGGCATCGCCCCCCTCAATATCAACACCTATGCGCAAAGTGTATTAGCTCTCAGCTTTTTGAACTACTACGCTGCCTTTATATGTACCGCAAGAAGGGCAAATTCTGTGGGGTCTATGCTCTGCTCCACAGTTTGTGCACTTGCTTGTGTGTACTGGTTTTTTGGCATGGTGCGAACGCTTAGAATTCTTGCGTGCGGTTGAATGCCTATTACGTGGTACTGCCATGGCTTATCTCCAAATCATGTTAACTTTTGAAATCATCCGCGCTCAACTGATCAAACGGCGATGCGCTGGATGTCTTTTTTAAAAAAGGGGCTATTTCTTGCCGACGAGGGCAGTTGCCTTCACATTCGGCGAATGCTGTAATGTTTAATAGTATGGCTTCTCGCAGTGTTTCTTGCATCGAAAAAATTCCATGCGGCACATCGCTAAGAGGGATAGCTTCGTAAAAATTAGGCAAAGAAATTTCAATTTCCAAGGATTTATTACAAACCTTACATGGCACAACTGACAGCGCTTTGATGACAAAATGCAAAATAAGTTCATGCCCCGCGACGTATGCATCGCCTTCTACGTGTACCGGGCCCTTGAATTGCAGGTCCGGTTCGTTAACTTCCAAAAAAGAAGGATCGAATTCTTCTTTTACGTGCTCGACATGACCACTTTTTAGCTGGTCTACATATATCTTAAATTGGTCTTTATTTGCTGACATCGCCATACTATATTAACAAAGTTACTCTAAATACAAGTGAACTCAAAGAAAAACACTTTGCCCTTTCAAAGCTCTGAGATTTAAGATCTTTCCTAACATACATCTATTATGCATGTTAAAGACCGTAATACCCAAGCATCTGCGGTCAAAATACCCATTTTTGAGTTCACTAGTGTATAATTTAACACTCCGACGAATAAATCGCCACGAATTTGGTGGAAAAGTTGCAGCTTTTCCCCTATGCTAAGTCCCTAATCGTTTGTAGTTGGGAGACCGCATGCAGGAAATCCTTCTTAATATAGAAAGCAAAGAAATCCGTTACGCCCATTTACGGAATGGAATCCTTGTAGATTTGATCATTGAACGGAAGAAAGAACGTCAACTCACAGGGAACATTTATCGCGGCCGCGTCACGAATATTTTGCATAACATCCAGTCAGCCTTCATCGATATTAATGAAGGGGACAATGGATTTATCCATATATCCGACATCCTCGAAAACACTAAGAAATTCGAGCAAGTCTACGATATGGATTTTGACCTAGATTACGACATTAAAGCCGTCGAACCGCAAAAGCAAAACCAAGATATCTCGCAGCTTTTGAAAATTAACCAGCCCGTATTAGTCCAAGTCGTCAAAGAACCTATCGGTACTAAAGGCGCACGCCTAACTTCTAACGTCTCTATCGCCGGCCGTTACCTCGTCCTCCTTCCCAATTCTTCCCACCGCGGAGTCTCTAGGAAAATCGAAGACCGTCAAGCACGCGAACGCCTAAAAAAGCTGATCCGCGCTTTTGAAATGCCGCAAGATATGGGACTGATCTGCCGTACCGCCAGCGGACACGCCTCACAGGAAATGCTGATCAACGAAGCCAATGATTTATTCCATACTTGGCAGCAAATCATGGATAACTTCAAGCAAGCCGACGATGCAAGGCTCCTCTACGAAGAATCCGATATCATCAAACGCGCCGTTGTCACCGCAATAGATAAACGCTTTGATCGCCTGTTAGTAGATGACTATAACACCTACCAAACTTGCAAGCGCCTCTATAGCCGCTATGCTAGCGAACACCCCCTCCGCATTGAATACTATCGCGACAAAACACCTATGTTCGAGCGTTTCAATGTAGAAAAAGAAATAGAGAAAGCTCTCCGTAGAAAAATTTGGCTTCCTAGCGGCGGCTACCTATTTTTCGATCGCACCGAAGCAATGCACACTATCGACGTCAACTCAGGCCGCAGCTCCAATGAAAATTCCGACGTGGAAGAATCCCTCGTCCGCATCAACCTTGAAGCCGCTGAAGAAATTGCACGCCAACTGCGCATCCGAAACGTAGGCGGACTCATCATCTGCGACTTTATCGACATGCGCTACCGTAAAAACCAAAGACGTGTCCTCGATAAGCTAAAAGAATGTATGAAAGACGACTCCGCTAAATGCACCATTTTAGGGATGAGCGAATTCGGATTAGCAGAAATGACCCGCCAGCGTAACCGCGGTTCCCTTCTGCAAACACTCTACACCCCCTGTCCCTACTGTACCGGCGGCGGCATGATCAAATCCCACGAAAGCGTCTCTATCGAGATTGAACGCGGTCTAAAAAAGGCTATCACAAACCATCAGTGCTTCTCATTGAAGCTTTGTGTCCACCCTGAATTAGATAAATACTTGCAAGTCATTGATAAACAACACCTTGCTAGAACCGCCGAATCGATGAACGCTTCATTGATTTTTGAGAAAGATGACTCCTTGCATCTTAACGATTATCAATTCATCTCCAATGTATCCAACAAAAAATTAGAGGTTTGATAGTGGTCAAAAGAGATTTTCAAACCACTCTCAAAGCTTATCTCGATAGCGGCAAAATATCTTTGCCGCTATTTGAGATGCTGCAAGCTTTTTCCCTCTCCTATACAACTGTACATAAAAATAGCCATAATACTTCCCAAAGCCATGATGAACTCCTCCATCTCTATCTGGATATGGTCAGCGAACAGGCCTCTAACCCCCACTCCTTCCCTACTGTCCACCAAGCCGTAAGGGAACCCTACGACTACTATAAATTCAGTATGGACTTCATGCGCCCCCTCATCGACATGAAACACTCCACAGTGCAAAGCGACACCCCTCTCAATGAGGTAGAAGATCTTCTCCAAAAGGGCGAAAATGTCATCTTCTTCGCCAACCACCAAACGGAACCGGATGCCACCTTCATCAATATCCTTCTAGAAGAAAAACATCCCAAACTCTCACAAGAACTCATCTACGTCGCAGGCCACCGCGTAACAACCGATCCTATGGCCATCCCCTTCAGCTTAGGATGCAACCTCCTAACTATCTGGTCCAAACGACATATTGATACGCCTCCAGAAAAAAAAGCGGACAAACAGAGCCACAACCAACGCTCAATGAAAGCGCTTCAAAGACTCCTCGACGAAGGCGGCAAAAGTATCTATGTTGCCCCCAGTGGCGGCAGAGATAGATCCGATGAAAATGGCCATGTCGACGTGGCCCCCTTCGATCCGGCAGCTGTGGAAATGTTCCTGCTTCTAGCACGACTAGCAAAAAAGCCCACCCACATTTTCCCTATGGCCCTGGCTACTTTCGAACTTCTGCCCCCGCCTCAAAAAATTCTGAAAGAACTAGGCGAACCACGCTACGCTAAATTTCACCCCGCACACATTTACATCGGTGCTGAAATACCCATCCCCCCCCTCTACGAAAAATTCAATAGCGGCGACCACAGAGAACAACGCGAAAAAAGAACCGCTTATATTATGGATGAAGTTAAAAATCTTTATAGAAAGGTCTACCGATGAAACATCTGCTAAAACTGTTTTTTTTTCTCTCTCTTCTCTGCACACCTAACCTTAAAGCAGAATTATCCACTTCATACAATGTCATCCAAGAAAAAGCGAACGTTCCCATACTCTCCCCCGCGCTTAAAGACCGCAAATCCCTAAAACTCCAACTCAATAACGGTTTACAAGTCCTCCTTATTTCTGACCCCAGGGCCGAACAATCCTCCGCCGCTATGGTCGTAGAAACGGGAAGCTGGGAAGAACCTAATGAACATCCCGGCCTCGCCCACTTTCTTGAACATATGCTTTTCCTAGGCACCTCCGCCTACCCCGATGAAGCCGAATACCACCAATACATCACACAGCACGGCGGCCAAAATAACGCCTTCACCATGAATGACCAAACAGCCTACCTATTCAGCGTCAACAACGACGCTCTAGACGGCGCCCTTCACCGCTTCGCCTATTTCTTTAAAGAACCTCTTTTCAATCCGTCCGGTGTCAAACGCGAACTTAACGCCATCGACCAAGAATACGCCAAAAATATCGAAAATGACGCCTTCCGCATCGACCACGTCATTAAAACCCTGACAAGGAAAGAACATCCCCAAAGCCGCTTCAATATGGGCAATAGCCTATCCTTGGCCAATACAACCCCGGCAGATCTTAAGGACTGGTTCTCAAAGTACTATAGCGCGAATATCATGAAATTAGTCGTCTACTCCTCCCTTCCCCTCGACGACATAAAAGAAATGGTGATAGATAACTTCAAAGATATCCCCAATAACAATAGACCTCCCATGAATATCCCCGGACCAATGTCCGCCGATAGCGCCTACGGCCAGGTCATCTATATCGAACCCTTCCAACATGAACGGAAACTCTATGTCCGTTGGGAACTGCCTGCAAAATTCGCCCATATGAACGAATCCCATCCCGAAAAACTCGTCTGCCATATCCTCGGTCATGAAGGAAAAACAAGCCTGCTAGCAGAACTTAAAAGGGAAAACCTAGCGACAGGCCTATCCTGCGGCTCCCTTCCTGAATCCAGAGATACCCAATTCCTTTATGTAGAAATTGAGCTTACTGAAGAAGGACTGAAAAAATATGGAATCGTCATCGAAAGACTTTTCCAAACTATCGCCCTCCTGCAAAAATCCGGCGTCCCGCAATCCATCTTTGATGAAGCTCAAAAACAAGAACTTCTCGACTACCAATTCCAATCCCAACGCGCCGCCTACAAGGAAGCAACTTACCATTCACTCCGCATCGCGGCTGAAGATCTAGAAACCTATCCTGAACGCTCTGAACTGTTAATCAAATACGACCCCCTCGCTACAAACGCCCTCTTACAACTTCTTACACCGCAAAAAAGCCAAGTCATCCTCATCGCTCCCTATTCCGAAACACGCGTAAAACTGACAGAAAAAGAACCTTGGCTCGGTGTACATTTTGCCCTTAAACCTATCACCAGAAATCAATTTGCTAAATGGGTACAAGCAACTCCCCATCAAGCCATCACCCTTCCCGATCCCAACCCTTATCTCCCTACCAACCTACTTGTCCTCCACTCTGCAGAAAATCCGATTTCTACCGGTTTCTTCCTCCAAAATAGAGGTGTACCTACCCCAAAACCTATCTTGGATAATGAATTCGGCAAAGTATATTACGCTCAAGATAACCTCTATGGCGTTCCTCTCATCGATTTTGTATTGACCATCCGCACTCCTGAAATCTCCCCGGCACACTCCCGCTCTATGGCCCTTAGCGAACTCTACGCAAAATGCCTTCAAGAATCCCTGGATGACGCATCATACAATGCAAAACTAGGAGGACTAAAATTCAGCGTAAAAGTAGCCGATAATGGTAACGGAATCAAACTGGATGTACACGGCTACAGCGACAAAGCTCCCCAGTTCTTTGACACCATCATAGGTAATTTAATTCATCCTAACTGCGATGAAGTGAAATTCAATCGCTATCGTGACCTCCTCCTACGCAGCTACGCCGACAAAGGACTCGAATCCCCCATCGAACAATCCATTGAAGCCCTGCGCAATATCCTCTTTAAGGACTACTCCACCCCTAAAGAAAAAGAAAATGCCATTAAGAAAATCACACTGAAAGATTATACCGACTTCGTGCAAAGGCTTTTCCAAACCAACTACATCGAAGGTATCATCTACGGCAACCTATCCGAATCCGATGCTCAAAAGATCGTAAAAAGACTTCAACAAGCTGTAGGGACAATCCCCTACCCTCCCACTCAACACTACCGCAAAGAAATACTGATCCTGCCTGAAAACTCCGGCCCCTACTACATCGAAGATAATATCACCGTTCAAGGTAACGCTGCCCTACTAGCTATAGAAGCCGGTAACGCAACATATAAGAACCGCGCTGCCCAGCAAATCCTGATGCAAGCCCTTTCTGAAGCCTTCTACACTGTTCTCCGCACACAGCAACAAACCGGCTACCTCGTCTTCAGCGGCGGCGAAGAACTGGAAGGACAAACTCTCGACTACTTCGGCGTGCAATCCAACACCCACGACAGCCGTGACCTCCTAGCCCGCTTCGAACAATTCCTCGAAGACTACCTTCGTGAAATCGAAACAAAACAAATCACCCCTGAGAAATACTCCATCATTCAACATGCTCTGGCCGAACAAATGGCTCAACCTCCACGCGATATGGACAGCATGACCGAACTGCTATACGAACTCGCCTTCAACTACTTCGGTGATTTCCAAAGGCCTCAACAAAGAGTGGATGCCTTCTACAAACTCAACTACACCGATTTCATCCAATACGCTAAAGAATCTCTCGGACACAGCAACAAGAAAAGAATAGGCATCCTCCTGCGAGGAGTCTTCAACGACAAAAACCCATTCCAATACGAACGTGTCCGCAGCAAAAGCGCCCTCCGCGATGAAGGTACCTTTCGCTTCAACACTAACGTGAATAACTAGAGCTGCCCCCACCATAAGGCAGTCAACTATTCATCCTTGCACTCATATGAGTGCAAGGATGAATAGTTTGTAGTTTTCTCTTATGTAAATCAAACCAAATTAATAATAGGATCTATATGTCTTTCGCACCCCCACTAACCAGTATTGTTCCTAAGGTAGGGATAAATTTTATCCTTGCGTTTTCTTCCACTGTAGCTCTCGAAGTGCTTCCAAAAGGCCGTACTAAGACAACGTTGGAAAATATTGTAGATAGAGTGTTTTTATGCACAAGTGCAATATTGGCCGGTTGTACAGCTCTTGCAATTATAGGCTCCGGAGGCGCAGGATACGCTGCCTTAGGCGTTTTTACCGCTGCCGGTATCCTTACACTAGGAAAAGATTTTAATAGTGATAACTCACTTCTCAAAAAGTGGAGCCACTATGCAAATAAGTATGAAGTTCCAATAGGAGTAGTTAGCTCAATAGTAAACGTATGCGGAGGTGCATACACCTTGATTACCTTACCATTTAAATGGACGAATTTAGGCGGTACTTTATCTGCTGCTTTTTCTTTTCTTATCTTTTCAAAAACATAATAATAAGGAGCGGATAGACATTCTTCCGTTTCATGGCCCTCGCCTAATCGAGGGCCATAGAACTATTCCTTCCTAATGTGGCTAGGCTACACCCACAGCGTCATGCATTGCTTTGGCCTTTTCGAAGCATTTGTGCGCTGCTTCTGGATTGAAAAGGGATAGATAGCACGCTGCCATATTCGTATATGTCGTGGCATTGTCCCCCGTAATCATAAGCGAACGCTGCAGAAAACCTAAAGCTTCGGCAAAATATTGCATTTCGAAAAACATCACACCCAGATTCATAATAAACTCCCCTTCCAGCGCATGGATAGGGTAGAAGTTCTCCCATACCTCATGGATAGCCGTACGCAGCTCTTCTTTCTGCTTTGGTGTTGCTGTAGGCACCTGCTCTCTAATCATTGAGTAGAAAGTATAAAGGTTCATCGGATCCCATGAACCTAGCTTCAGGATAAGCAACAGTGTATCTAGAGAAGGATTGGTCCATTCAGACTGCACTAAGGTAGCAAGGCTCCAGTAATCTTTAGGCTCAAAAGACTCCAGATATTCCTTATGTGCAACAGAAAGTTCCGGATAATCACTCGCATTGCCGCCCAACAACCCTACAAAAACTTGAAATACAGGATCTGATAAGGTCGTAACAAAGCCTTTCCCCTGCTTCTTATCAAAGAATCTAGCCAATGCATTATAATTGACGGCCATTGAAAATGCACCGTGAATGGCAAAACGTGGTTCGCCTGAATTTTTTAACTGCTCAATAGAACTATATCCCTGATCTCCGGAAATAACAAGCAGCCGACTTTGAGATAACTCCTCAAAAAACCTTATTGTTTTAAAAGCTCCTTGGGGCACTGTAAATGGAACCCCATCTAACTTATTGCTATATTCATCTATTAACGAATGGGCCTCAGGTATTCCTTCATAATTTGCTTTTTTCTCAGGACTAATAGGGAGATAGCTGAATTCAAAATGGAGTTTTTCTAAGATTTCCGTATCCTCAAAAGGATGTCCAAGTGAGCTTGTACTTTCAGGTCCTTTAATAGTGATATGTCCCTCTTCCCAATTACCTCCATGATAACGGATCAAGTCTTGCGGAATCGTATCGAAAAAGTAGTTTGCGATTAGAATAACCGGGTTTTTGACATTGGTATGATCAAGGGCCGTTTTGGCTAGTCTTAATTGCAAGGGCTCCTTCTGATCATAACTAAAATGTGCAAAATCAATGATCCCTTTCTCAATAAAGGATTTCAAGTAATTATGGTGTTCGCAAAAATCTAAATTGCTATCAACAATGTCAGTCAATACATAACGTATTGTTAAACTTTCTAAATATTGTATCCCTTTGATCAACTTGAAGAACTGCTTAAGAAAAACATAAGCAAAACGCCCCGTTCCGGCCCCTAAATCGAAAATATAAATGGGATCCGATGAACTGATGGGTTTCTTTGAATTTGGATCTAATCCGTCGCGAAGGTAGCTAACGATCAACTGGGCATATTGCTTCGCCGTATACGGGTTATTGGTCATATAGCTAGGAACTCCGCGATGAGTCCAAGCCTGAAGCCCTAATTTTGAGTATATACTGGTTTGAAGATTCCAAATATTTGATTTGTTAAGAGGTACGCTCTGCTCTAAAATTTTCATACTTCACTCCCAAGGATATAGAATTATTCTCTTGATACTCCGTTAGAGTAAAAATGTCAAAATCCATTCGTAAAAAATTTAACCAAATCAATAAAATATATTTACCAATTATTAATAAACTAGAGATATAATAAGGTAATAAGAGGATTTAAAAGAGATACTATGACTGAACCAACTGTTAACAGTTTTAGTGCTCAGGATTCAATAAATATATTAGATGCTATTGCCTCTAATAAAAAAATTGATCCCAGCAAACTGGAGAAAGTCACTCAATCCATAGTTGACTTAGTCACTACCCCCCATCCTACAATCGAAAAAAGAGACTGGGCTGCAACCCAACTTTATCTGCTTTCCCACACAGCTCAATCTACTTTAGATCAGCTGCAATCCAAAAATAGTTCAAAATTGAAACAACATAAGGAAAATCTGCAAATCATCTCCAACGCCTACGAATCCATCATCAATCAAACAACTCCTAACACCTCCGTCTCTCACATTCCTAATCCCGAAAATTGGACCGCTTCTCAAGCTGACAACTACAAAGCCGCTTTTACTATGGTCCACATCAATCAAGAATTTCAAATGACCGAACTCCCCGCTACCCTCATAGTAGAATCACATGTCGATAGCGTTATCTCAAAAAAATGCGATAAAAAATTAATCCAAGAATGCTCCTTAAATAACAAATCACACGAGCGTGCCACTCCCACTCAAGGCCTAACCGGTGTATGGCTCGCCTCACGCCCGGAAAAACAAAAGTTTAAATTCTCCGCACGCCAAGACCAAGTTACCCCTAATCTACAATCCTCTATTAGCCCATCCAACGACTTGGCAAACGTACACTACCAAGTTAAAGGAAATCAAATAACGGTAACTTCCGGAGCTGTTGACTCTGTCGATAAAGCCAAAGAACTTCTCTCCACAATCAAAGAAGCCCGTAACGGCGCACCCCCACAAACTATTCTTATGCTGGAACTTGACTCCGCATATCTCGACAGCGAAACCATCCATAACCAACACCAAGCAGCTCAGTTCCTTAACCGTCAAATCCATAATCCCGATAAAACTTCTGGTGTAGCCCACATAAATCTATGTTTGGCCGGCTACAGCCAAATGCCCGGACGTATGGAAGATAACTACAGCTACGAGCAAAACATTCCCGGACTCGTCACCATGACTTCATGGATGCCTTCTACACATAATGTTGTTATAGACCTGCGCGGCCAAATTAGAGCCGCTTCGGATAGGGCATACGAAATTCAGACGGAAATTGCTGAGATTAAAAAAAATCCCTCCACCACGGAAAGCGCTAATGAATTAAAAAAACTTACTAGCGAATTCAATAATCTCGTTGCCTTCATAAATAATACATCCCCCCTCGAAGTTTGGCTAACTTCCGGCCTCACTAACCTAAAAGAAACTTATACTAAACTCACCCTAGCTCAAGCCAGAGTTAACGACCTAAAAAAACAAAGCATCGATATCCAAACTAACCTTAAATCTGCCTCCCCCAGCGATACTGAAAAACTTAAAGCTAAACTGAAAGAAATTACCCCAGAAATATCTTTCTTCGAAAAAGAAATCTCCGACCTTAACACCCAAACTCTTAAACTCCTATCTCATACTGCTAAAATGCTTCAGGATCAAGCGACCTATCTTGAAAAAGACCCAAAAAAAGCTCTATCTCTTCTCATCCTCTCCACTCTGATAAATCAACATACCGGCTCTTCAAATAAACTTAGCCGCACTGCAGAAGTAGAACTCACTCTCCTCTTCGCAAAACTTCAAGGCGACACCACAACCCTCGCTATCAGTAGCTCCAATGGCATAGACGAAACCGGCTTCGCCAAAGCCCTACTCGAAGCGCAAGATGCCCTAATCACTCAATTAATAAACGACGGCAAGAACGAAGAAGAAGCCTATAAAACGGCTTTCGAAATCATCTCTAACATGGACACCCTCTCCACCTCTCTAGATAAACTCACCTTCCCTCTCCTCGCCAACGAGAAAGTCGTCATCTCAAATCTCAGCCAATATGAAAATGCAACCCCCTCAGACCTACCTCTTCTCATTAAAGCCCAAATAGACTCTCACGCCAACCTTAGATATGCCTGGTTCTACCAACAACACGTCGCATCCAGCCTCTTCCGCACCGCTATGCCCGCCGCTATAGAAGGCACCGGCCTTCCCGGACTAAGCTTCGGTTTCGATACCGACTCCCTCTCCCCCTATGCCTCAAACTCCCTCCTCCTATCCAGACTCCCCAGCTTCCTCATCTCTGAAGACAAAAAAGTTATACAACTCTATACTAAAGGCGGTGTCCTACACTCGCGATGGCCTACTGATGCCGGCTCCGCTCTTATTTTCCGCGACTCAAAATTACGCTTAAATAATAATAAATAAAAAAAAAGGACCCAAATCACATGTTCTTTCAATCCTCTGATGAAGAAAAACTTCAAACTAATGACAAAAAACTTAAGGAAATCGGCATACAACTAGAAAAACTCTCCGCCGATATCGACGAACTATACAACGTCCACAAATCTAACCCCGACTCCATCGATACCCACTTCGAAAATGCCGAAAACTTCTCTCAAGAAGAATGGGACCTCCTCCAACAAATGCTTCAACACAACAACAAAAAACTCGAAGCCATCGAAAACAAAGTCGTCGACCCACGCGAAACAAAAAAGAAATACTCCGAACGCGTCGTCGACCCACGCTGGCTCTTCATCCGCTAAGGGGCTCCGCCCCTTAGAACCCCGCCAAAGGGCAAAGCCCTTTGGAAACCGCCTTCATCCCTCCGGGCTCTACAACCTTGTTTTGCTCGGAATCCCCCTCCCCTCCTAACTCCATTGTAATCTCCAAATATCAAAACTTAGTTATGTTTCTTAAATTAGAATAAAAAAGATAATCCGTTTTAAGAAGAATAACTTACGAACAAGACACTTAAATTATTGAAGGGTTAAGAAGAATAACTTACGAGCAAGACACTCCCTTCGAGCCCGAAGGGAGTAAAGCGGTTTCCAAAGGGCTTTGCCCTTTGGCCGAGTCCTAGGGGCGGAGCCCCTAGTAAGATTTGGCGAGGATGATGTCGAGGGTTGCGGGTTTGCCGGTGAGGATGCAGGTGCCTGGGGAGTTGGATTGGTCGAGGGGGATGCATCGGATGGAGACTTTGAGGTCATCGAGGCAGGTTTCGGTTCCGGGTTCACCGCACCATTTGGCGCGGATGAAGCCGCCATGGATTTCGGGTTTTTCGGAATTTTTGGGTGTGAAGAATTTCTGTAGTTCCTCGAAATTTTTGATATCGGTAAAAGTGTGTTCTTGTTGGTTTTGTTTGGCTTGGTTGAAGTAGTTTTGTTGAATTTCGTCTAGGATATGGGTGACATTTTGGACGAGGTCTTGTACAGAGGAGTTATTTTTCTCTTTGTGTGGTTTATCGCGGCGAGCGATGACGACGCTATTGTTGGCGATATCGCGTGGGCCTATTTCGATACGGAGAGGAACGCCTTTTTTTATCCATTCCCAGTTTTTTTCGCCACCGCGGATGTCTCTTTTATCGACGTATACTTGGAGGGGTCTGCCGTGGTAGAGGGTTTTGCGCAGCTCGGCAGCAGTTTTTTCTGCGAAGGCGAAAACCTCTTCTTCCAGTTCTGGCTTGGGTACGAAGGGGACGATAACGATTTGTTTGGTAGCAATTCTAGGAGGTAGACGTAGGCCGTCGTCGTCGCCATGGCACATGATGACACCGCCGATCATGCGTGTTGTGACGCCCCAGGAGGTGGTGTAGCCGTATTCTACTTCCCCGTCTTTATTAGTAAATTTGATGCCTTGGGCTTTAGCAAAATTCTGGCCGAGGTAGTGGGATGTGCCGGCTTGGATGGCTTTTCTATCTTGCATCATAGCTTCGAGGCAGTATGTTGAGACAGCGCCGGGGAAACGTTCACCTGCTGATTTTTCGCCTACGATGACGGGGATAGCGAGAACGTCTTCCATGAAGGAGCGGTACATTTCGAGGATCATCAAGACTTCCTCTATAGCTTCTTTTTCTGTAGAGTGGACGGTGTGGCCTTCTTGCCAGAGAAATTCTGTTGTACGAAGGAAAATTCTTGGACGCATTTCCCAGCGTACGACGTTGGCCCATTGGTTGATGAGCAGTGGGAGGTCGCGGTAGGATTCGATCCAGCGGGAGTAGGAGTCGCCGATGATGGTTTCGGAGGTGGGGCGTACGATGAGAGGTTCTTCTAGCGGAGCTGTAGGAATGAGTTTACCATCTTTCTCTTCCAGTCTATGGTGTGTGACGACAGCACATTCTTTGGCGAAGCCTTGAACGTGTTCTGCTTCTTTTTCCAGGAAGCTGATAGGTATAAATAGAGGGAAATAGGCATTTTCGTGGCCTGTTTCTTTGATTCTGGCGTCGAGTTGTTGTTGGATATTCTCCCAGATACCGTATCCCCAGGGTTTTATCACCATGCAGCCGCGTACATGGGAGTTCTCGGCCATATTAGCGGCTTTGATAACCTGTTGGTACCATTCAGGGTAGTCTTCTTTCCTTGTAGGGCTAATTGCCGTCTTTTCTGTACTCATCGCGCCTCAATATGTTAATCGACAAATAAAATAGCTGATGAGCGATTTATCCCCAAGCAAGACAAGAGGCGCTGATGTAAAACAGGGTCTTGATTAAACATTAAGGAGTCGATGGATTGGATGGGGATGACGCCTTGAAGGGCGTTGATAGCGAATACGGAGGCTGATGCGGGTATTTCCTGCAAAGCAGCAATGGTAGAAATAGATTTAAATTCATGAGAATTAATAATTTGCGTCAACGCCGTACTCCGAAGCAGTGGTAAGTCAAAAGACGGGTAGAATAGCTTTCCTTGATGAATCCAGCAGAGAGCCGATTTAGAAGTCTCAAGGAGGGTGCCATCCCCATTACAAATAAGCATTTCATCCACATTATTTTTGAGTGCTACTTCAGCAAGCCAGATCATTTCAATGTAGGAAAGTGTTTTATATTTTGACAGGATAGGCTGTCTAGGCAGAGGGATGGAAGCCAGCTTCCATGGGTTAATAGAGTTCTTATAAGGCTCAAGAGTGGCTAATGATAAAGATGTACTATCCTTATTCTTAGAAACGATAATTTTCCCTTTCCAAACCCCTTTTTCGGCTTCATTAAGAGAGATCAGTTTGGGTAACAAAGTTTCTATATAGGCAGGCATTGATAAACTAAAAAAATCGCAATGCTCTCTTATGCGGGCGGTATGGCAGTCCCAATTTAAGACTTTTCCCTCTTCTATCCGCAGGGTTGTGAATATTCCGAAGCCGTATTGAAAACCAAGATTAAATACAGAAAGAGAGGCGTCATTTGCATTGAAAGGCTCGCCATTGATCAGGACAAATAATTCAGACACGAGCATATTCCTTAAGGATGTCTAATGTAGCACCGAAGAGAGGTTGAGAATTTAAAACGACTTCTAATCCTCCTGGAGGAAGAATCCCGTTTTGATTATAAGTCCCCTTATTCTTGACGAGTTTTCTGTCAATTTGCCATTGGGCTATTTTATCCTCTGTGCTGCAGGTACCTCTTGAAAGATAGGGAACATGAATAGTCCCTTCCCAGGTCCATTCCCCTGTCGTTGTTATAGTGGGCCGAACTTCTGATACAATAAAAAACTCCATTGCCTTTCCGGACTCCTTCGCTTTGGGGTCATCTTCATTTGAACAACGCAGGAAATGAGTGACAGTATAATTGCCATCCTCCTTTATTGTAATATTACATTTCTCTAGCCTTCGAGTTTTAAAACTCCAGACCTTAAAAATCTCATGTTTCTCTTCCTCAAAGAGAAAACTGCCAGCAAATGCACCTGTAGCTGTTGTCATAACAAATACATCTAGAAGGTCAGATGTCAAGCCGGAGATTAGTTCAGGATATTTATCCATATAGCTGGCTATTGTATGTAAATTCATAGTGAATTTTTCAGCTTGCTGAAAAATATTCGTGAAGCCGTTTGGGTCTAATAACATCTTTGAAAGTTGCAGAGGATTAGCAAAGACATAGCCGCTCATTTTGGAGTCTTTTAACATTAGGTTCAAGGAAGTATTTTCCTTCAAACAATCTATAACTGCTTTTGGATTTGCTAATAGCTCTTTTAGTTCCTCAAAAGGACGTATGCTTTCAAGAAAAGAGTGAGTGTCTGACAAAAGGCCAATCAGGATGGATTTTACGCTATGGAAGCTTGACAAGGAGTTAGCGTATGAGAGCAGTTCTATTAGGATTTTCTTATATTTCACAGGATCCAAATAGATATCCAGAGCTAGCTTCTTAGAGTCCCTCTCTTTACTTAGGAAGAAAGTTATTTCATCAATTTTTTGTATTTCTTGAAATATACTCTCTGCAGTAGCTTCTGTCTTAACATTTAGATATCTGACAATATTTTCTATAGCTGTTATTGCTTTGCGTAATCTACGTGGACTAAAATAATATTCCGTTTCCACAAATTTTGGGATGGGACCTGTTTCACGAGAGAGAAAAATAAAGCTATTTTCAAAATGCTCTAGAATTTCATTAAGTCGTCGGGGTCTTAATAGTATCAACATTTCTATCGTCAAAACTGACTCTTGGAATGTACTGCACATGTGGGCGAAAAACTCGATTAAAGACGATAAAAAAAAATCATGTTCTTCTTCTTCTAGTGCTGAAGAACTTAATCTACCTCTTCCCAAGCCCTTTTGGATTAGGTTTTCGAATAGTTGTTTAAATAATGAGTAGCTTTGTGTCCCTTCGTCCGTTTTATGAAAAGAAATACTTTCTCCATTAACGAAATATTTTTTTTTTAGAGTATCGAAAGGTGAAGAGAGTAGAAAAACCCTTTGAGCATCTTCCCACCGGACTTTCTCCAATGGCAAGTAGGATTCCTCCAAATTTGCACCATGCCAATGATAACGTCTATGGACGGGGTTGCTTAAAGAAATATAATCTTCAACGAAACATTTTACTTTTGTATTAACTTCTGAAATGCCTTCTTTGCTTAACCACCAGCTGATACGTTCAATAACAGCCTTTGCTACCAATTGGTCTTGATGGGTGAGTTCGAGGATGTATTGCCGTAGTTTATCCCTTGAAAGATTCCAGATTACAAGGAAATCTACAGCTTTTTTTAGTTTAGAAATTTTCGCAATACAGCTTGCAGGCGGTTCTTTTTTTGATTTCTTATCTTCTTTAATATTGCAGATGGAGCATTCAACGAACTTTGCCCTTTCAACTAGCGGGTAGATTAATAGATCGCTGGAACGTAAATTATTGTTAATAGTCTCAGAAAACATATAACATACGCTAGTAGATAACCCTTCAGGGGTTTTTAAAAAATAATCTTTTACGGTTTCAAGAATATGTTTTTCAACAATATCATCCACAGTACTGGGAGTCATTAACCGTGGTAGGGAAGCGTTTACATCTTTAAGCTTTTCTCTAAAAAGAGTGTGAAAACTTTTTCCTGCAAATAAAGTTCTTAAGCTTGAAACATGATTAAGTTTTGTTTTTTCATCGACGGAATCTTTTATGTGGGTATTCCAACTTTCGGTAGAACGTGTGCTATTACTAGGCAAAAACAATTCTTCAATTCTTCGGGATAAGCGTCTGTTTTTTTTCTCCGCTTGGAATTGTTGGACGTCGCTAACCCAAGACCCTTTTTGTACAAAAGGGCTGCAATCTTCTTCGCTGCTGGATGGATAAATACTTTCATATGTTTTTTTCTCTTCAGTTATTTTCCGCTCATGATTAGGAGTAGAAGCAGATTTACGCACATCTAATGATTTATAGTTTTCTATAAATGCCTCCATATTAGTTTTCATACTGGAGGAACGAGCTAATGCGCCTACCAGTCCCCGTTGATATAGAGAGGCTGCTTCATCGGCACCGAGAGAAACTTTTGTTACGCTCATTCTATCCTCTAATCTTCATTTTATCTTGTCCTCTTGGAATATTGGGCTCTAGCAGACCGCTATCCAATCTCCATTTAATAAAGCTAGAAGCTTTGTCAATGTCTAATATTTGCGATGGCTTTACCTGTAGATGACCTATCCATGCCATTTCACCTTTAGAGTTTTGTGTATTGGATAAATTCCACGTGCTTTTCAGTGCGTAGGGAACAGTATTGCTGCGGAAGTTGATCTTATGTTTAACATTTAGAGTATTTTTTTTAACCTTAATCTTCACTTGAGATGAGCGTTGGGCGGTAAAGCTCCAGTCTTTTAGCATCTCTGTGTTAATGTTGTAATAATAGCCCTCTCCAATAAATCGGCCTGCTTTAGAACACATCAGGATGAGATCAAAAAACGAAACAGCGAAAGCAGTTAAAGACTTTATTTCCTGATCGGAAAAAATATTAAGCTTTTCTAGTAATGCAAGGAGATTGTGTGATTTCTCTGCGAGAGGCAGGGAACTCTCTTCATTTGATAATATTCTCTGAAGGTAAACAGGCTCATCATAAAATGTTCCGCTGAGAGTTGTTTTATTAAGAACTTTTTTCCAAATATCATTGCTAATAAGTAATTTAACCAACGATCCTTCATCTTTGCTCCCTAATTTATCGAGATTTTCAGCATGAAAATGAGTTAGTGATATCCCTTTTCCTCCTAGCTTAGTTTTTTTTGCGACTTCAGGCAGGCTCTCCTCATTCAATACCATAAATCTTTCTTGTAACCTTATTTTATCCACCAATACCCTTTTCAATTCTTTAGGATGCGTCATCCAGACTCTTAGCATTTCAAAAAAACCACTTACAGGAGGGTGTACTCTCTCCCCAAATTGGCTATGAAGTTGGTATTCATGGTACAAATTTTTCAAAGCCTTGTTTGATAGCAAAAACAACAAGCTTGTAGATAATCTTTGAGGATGTAACTCCGTGAATATTTCAGCTATATACTCTGATACAAATTCCACCGTCAGGGAGGGCGTGAAAGCATTAGAATAGAATCCGTTTTCTATTAATGTCACGGCCAATTTCTTAATCCACTCTTTAGTAAGCTGGATATCTTCGAGCTTCTCATCCATTTCAAAACCTACACCTTTACCATTGATGCAGAATATCTCATTCAATACCTTCAGCTGTTCAGGCTTACCGCGCAAATAAAATACGCGTTTGAAGCAGTCTTCCCAGAGGGCTTTATCATAAGGTGTGTAAGTGGGACGGACTTTATCCTTTTGCCAAACAAGCGTGCCTTTTTTGAATAACTCTGTTTTTTGCAAACCTTTAAATAATTCACTTACAACCGATTCCACTAATTTATGGGGGGATTTACTCCATTCTTTTAATTTTTCGTAGAGCTTTTTTGCTGCATCCGGATTTTCATGAAAAACGTTCACTAGAAATTTTTTATGTTCTTTTACACCCTTTATTTTTTTTAATTGATCCATGAGATGAGAAATAGTTTTTACATCTTTAAGAGTTAGGATGATCGTATGTAATTCTTTCACGCTCTTAGAACTTTGCGACTGGTCTATGAAGGATAAAAGCGTATGTAAACGTTCCAACCTTTGTTTATAGGGAAAAAATAAAGTCGCATCCCCCATTAACTTTTCAATGACAGCATCGACTACAGAATTCCTAGATCTGGGGCTAATTTGAGCCGACCAAGTACGTGGGGATACTACAGCGTCATTTTCGCTTATTCTTGTTTGAATCTCGTTAAAAACCATCTCTGCGATACGTGTACGGATAATTTTTTCAGAATAAGGGATTAATTCTTCGTTAAAAAGATCTGTCAACAGCTTGTGATAGACCAACTCATCAGTTGACGGCTTACGTGCTTTATGAGAATGCTCCACTGAAAGCCTGACTTTTCCTTCAGAACGAGGAGTTAAATTGGAGGACCAGAATTCTTCGGGATTTTTATTTCCTCTAATAATACTCATTCTAGGTAAGGAAGCTGAACGTTTGATAATGGAAATCAAAAAGGTACTTGAAGAATTACAAGCTGTGATATCGCTTGTTGTGCGATACTCACGAAAATTAGGTTTGGAATTACTGGGCGCTAGCGATTCACAGGAAGCATCATACCCGCACGAGGACACATCTAAGGAATTATTAGAAAGTTCATTAATAATTGTTTCGGGTTCGCTATCCCATATCCTCACGTGAGGCAACCCTTCTAAACTACTGCTTAAGCTACTCATAACATTCCTTTGTTATTCTCGAGCAAGCGAGTAGTTTATTTACTTGTCGCTCAAGGTGGGTTAATGAGTTTCAAAAACTTTAAGAAAGATCTTCCCTTATGCAGCGTTTCGCAATATTCGTTGTTTATTTCAGAATCTATCGTTATTCCACCGCCGAGTCTTAACTTAGATTTTATACCTTTGATTTCAACAGTCCTAATGGCCACATTCAAATCAAATCCGTTTGAAAAATCGATATATCCAATGGAACCGGTATAAATTCCTCTAGTAGACTTTTCCAGTATATTTATCAACTCCATTGCTTTTCCTTTAGGACAGCCCGTGATAGATCCCGCAGGAAAACAAGAATAGATGACTTCCCAAAAATTTTTAGTTTTATCCACACTTCCTTGAATAATCGAATTTAAATGAAAAACATTATTATAGGATTCACAATGCTTTACTTTGGGGACCTGGATAGATCCCGGTAAGCAGACGCGGCCGAGATCATTGCGCATGAGATCCGTAATCATCAGTAATTCAGCATTTTCCTTTTCAGAGGTAAGCAAGTATTGCTTATTCAACATATCTTCTTCAGGGTCAGCACTCCTTGCTGAGGTTCCTTTAATGGGATAGGAAGAAAGGACTCCCTTCTCCAACTTTAGAAATCTCTCAGGAGAAAGCGAAGCAATAGATCGTTTCTCAAAGTGGAGATAAGCGGAAAATGGAGATGGGTTGTCAAGAAATAGCTGACAATACATTTGAAATGGATCCGAGTAATTTATCCATTCCACACAATGCGATAAGTTCACTTGATAGACCTGTCCATCCCTTATCCAATCTAGAATATGTTTCAGCAGCTCTGAATATTCCTCGATACCAGTAAGGGGGTAATTTAACTTGATCTGCGGAGTGGATAAAGATAATGAAGAATAGTCTCCATTAAGAAAAGGTGCGATACGGGTTTGTTCAGATATCGATAGTTTATCCTGATATCTTACCTCCACTGTTCCAGTCTGATGATGGATAACAATAATGACTGCGCAAAAGATAAAGGCGGCTAAATCCTCGCCCTGGCTCTTATACCTGCATAGCATTTTAGGAACAGACCAATGGCCCATCTCATAACTTAAATAGCCAAACCAAAATCCATTTTGAACTTTTTCAGAAAGGATTTCCCAGGGATCTTTGACAGGTTCAGCGGGAATGGAAACGATTTTCCTTGGAAAAAGACCGATGAAGGAGCGCTCTGAGGTGGAAAAATCCCCCCCTGAAAGTAATAGAGCAGCTCCTTCATCTTTTGAAAAATTTGAAACAAAAGCTAATATTTGTTCTTTCGTAGGCAGCAATGATAAACTAATCCGGTGCTTTCATATTGTGATAAACGACGTCCACATCTTCGATACCTTCCAACCACTCAATGAGGGCAAGGTTGGATTGCATAGTTTCTTCGTCGCATTCCACTTCAGCTTTAGGCCACATCTCAAGTTCGCATTCCGGAGTGACGTACCCTTTGGTATTTAAAGCATCTTTCACACTATACAACAAAGAGGGGTCTGTAGTTACAACAAAAACTTCTTCTTCCGCTTCAAAATCATCTGCACCAGCTTCTGTAGCTGCCATGAAAAGATCATCTTCATTGACCTCATGTTTTTTGACTTGGATGACCCCTTTGCGATCGAAATTGAATGCGACAGAGCCTGGAGTCGCAATAGAACCGCCCCTTTTATTCGTAGCAATGCGCATTTCAGAAGCAAAGCGGTTTCTGTTGTCAGTCATGCCTTCAGCGATGATCCCTACGCCACCGTATCCATAAAGCTCATACGTTACTTCCACAAAATCTGCTTGATCAGTGCTTGCGGCTTTTTTGATGTTGCGATCGATAATATCATTGGGAACGTTAGCTTCTCGAGCCTTAATGATGGCAGCTCTTAAACGGGGATTTCCTTTTGGATCAGGGCCCCCGCCCACCTTTACAGCGCTGATAATTTCTTTTGCGATGCGGGAATAGATCTTCCCTTTCTTTGCGTCCGAGCGCTCTTTGCGGTGCTTAATATTTGCCCATTTGCTGTGTCCGGCCATGTTTAACCTCTAAGCGAATAATTCCATTTGGTTTTCTTGAATCCATTGCTGGACTTCATCAAACTGTTTGAACTTTTCTTCCAATTGTTTGAATTCTTTTGAGTGTATGCGATGGATGCCTTTTTTATCGATATAAGAAGGGCAAACAAAATGCAGCATTTCATGGTAGATAACAAAATTCACTAGATATTCAGGAATATTTTGTTCATCTAAGAATCTGTTAATTTTAATTAGCTTAAGCTGATCATGATAAAGTCCAAGTGTTAATTTGGAGCGTTGGCTGCTTCTGGAATTGCGTTTTCCAAACCAAGTGATTAACAGGTCAATAGCATTATTAAAATATTCATCATTAACTTTATCGTAAAGCATCTTCAAATTGAAGCAAGCCCCTTGCGTAGACAAATCAGACTTGTCAATGGTATGTGAATAGTCTAACTTTTTTAAGTTTTCCTCAATATAATGCCGGACAGCTTTGGGGATGCTTTCATCCTCGCGGTTCAAATAGCATGCCAGCCCATCCATAACATTGCGGGGTGCCTCTAAAAACATCCTGTGTAAAGATACTTTAGTTCTATCCGGTTCCCATTTTACGCTCAACATGGTACTGCGGTTGTCATTAATTCTTAGATCTAACTTATTACCTAATAATCTTTGTAAATAATCTTGAAAACACTCTTGCATAGTCCCCTACAAAAAACGCTCCATAAAAACTCTTCCAATATACTCTACGTTCCCCTCAGGTTGCATAGATTTAACCCAGTGCGTTTGTCTTCCAAACTCTACAAAGCCAAACCTGCGGTAGAGCCTGATTGCCGGGTTATCGGCATAGACTTGAAGATGGAGAACCTCGATTTTAAAGCGCTCCTTCGCCAAATACATCAGGCTATTCAACAGATGGGAACCTACTCCTTTATCCCGCATCTCAGGTGAAACGATAATACCGAACTCACACTGGTGCGCCAAATTTCTATATGGCTGTAAATATAACGTCGCCAGTCCAGCAGGCTTGCCATCGACTACAGCTGTCACGCTGCAATGATAACGGGCAAAGCTTATCCAGCGCATAGTTGCGTCGTCGACTTCGACAGTATCGCTCATGGGAAACCAGCGGACAACAGCGGGGTCACCTAGCCATTCTTTTAGATAGGCGCCGTCTTCCAACGTGGTTAATCGAATTTCTAAACCCGGTATCTTTTTCAGTTCAATGCTGCTCATCCCGACTCCATCAAATAGGCGTTGACAAATTCATCGATATCTCCGTCCATGACGGAAAGAATATCACCTTTTTCAACTTTTGTACGTGTATCTTTGACTAATGTGTAGGGTTGAAAAACATAGTTTCGTATTTGGCTACCCCATGCATTGTCTTTTTTCTCGCCACCCAAAGCTTGAATTTTAGCTTCCCTTTCCGCTACTTCCATCTCATAGAGTTTTGAACGGAGCATCTTATAGCAGGTCTCACGGTTTTGAATCTGGCTTCTCTGGTTTTGGCATGCTACAACAATTCCTGAGGGCATATGTGTCAAGCGTACGGCCGAATCAGTTTTGTTAACATGCTGTCCACCCGCTCCGGAAGAGCGGTAAGTATCTACCCTCACATCATCGGGACGTATTTCCACTTGGATATCGTCAGTAATTTCCGGCGATACGTCTACAGAGGCAAAGCTAGTGTGCCTGCGTGCATTGGAATCGAACGGTGATATCCTTACTAAGCGATGCACTCCCTTTTCAGCTTTAGCATACCCGTAAGCAAAAGAACCGGTAAATTTCATCGTAATGCTCTTGATTCCTGCAACGTCGCCGTCCAGAACATCCACGACTTCCACAGCCCACCCCTTGCGGGCGGCCCAGCGTTGGTACATACGTGAAAGCATCAAAACCCAATCGCAAGATTCTGTGCCGCCGGCTCCGGAATTAATCGATAAGTAGCAATTATTGCCGTCCAGCTCTCCGGCAAGCATCCTGCGCACTTCAAGGTCAGCCAGAAGCTTTTCAATGCTTCCTAATTCGTTTAGTAGATCACTATAAAACTGTGGGTCAGAAGCTTCATTCACCTCTTTTAGGAGGTCTTCAAGATCATTATAGCGTGTGCTAAGCGATTTTAAGGGCACCGTCCACTCTTTCAGGAGGTTGCATTCACTAATGACTTTTTGGGCAGTTGCATTGTCATCCCAAAACGAGGGCTCTTCCATGCGGACTTCAAGTTCTTTGACTTTAGTTTCTTTGCCTTCAAAGTCAAAGACACCTCAAAAGATGCGTTAATTTACGATCGTATTGCGCTAATCTTTCTTGCACTTCAGTATTCATGATCAAGCTCTTAAATTATTATTGTGGTTAAGAACATAACACAGAACCCTCTAAAAGTCAAAATCTCCTTGAATATTTTCTCGCGCCCCTTAACAATCAAAACCTAAAATTTTGCGAGAATTTCAGATGCTAGATTTATACCCTCAACTCGTCCAACTCCCAGTAAAAAACGCCTCTATCTCAGCAGCAGAAAGTAAAGGAAAATATTTAACTCTTACCGAACGACATATACAAGCTCTCTGGTGGGAACAAATTTATTTTAAAGAATTAATTACTTATTGCGGAAAGAAAATTACTGTTCTTTCACCGGGGCAATGGAATGCCTCTTCCGGACCTGATTTTCTTAAAGCCCACTTAATTATAGAGGGATGCGAATATCGGGGGGATATTGAAATGCACCTTACAGATTCCGGATGGGAAGCCCATACCCATCATACTAATCCCCATTACAATAAGACGATTTTGCATATTTCCTTCTGGAACCATCCCCGCATCACCCCCCTCACAACAGAGAGTGGTAAAACAATCCCCTGTGTTTATTTAGAAGATCAACTAAATATCCCTCATCAAAAAATACTCCAGGTCATTGATATAGATCTTTATCCTTACAAGCCTTTATTGGGAACAGGGAATTGTTCCTCAGCAGTTTTCAATACCCTTACTCAGGATGAGATTAAACATTTCCTGACGAGCGCCTCATTCTGGAGAATTCATCAAAAAGGAAAACAAATTTCGTCATTGGCAGAAAATCCAGAACAATCACTGACAGCAGCACTAGCACGCTGCCTGGGCTTTCCCCATAATAGCAGCATCTTCTTGCAGCTTTATCTTTCACTTTCCCAGCTGCAGGGAACGTATACAACAGAAGAATATCAAGCGTATGCATTGGGCGCTTGTGGATACTTTGAGGATTCTCATCAAGAAAAATGGCTAAATTCTCAGAAATACAGAACACTTTTGCACTTATGGGAACAGCGACCGGAGCTAGGCATCCCAAAATTGAAGCTTTTTCCCCAACGAACACGTCCCTTGCATAACCCTATCAGGCGCATAGCAGCGCTTTCATTCTTACTTACAGACACATCTCTCAAGACACTTCCAGAAATGTTGTGCAAAGAATGGAAAGAAAGCCACCCCCTTTGCACAAAACCTGGCGATTGGAAAAAACTAGGGGAAAAATTGAAAAATCTTTTGCCGAGTTATCACTGCGAGTATTGGAATACCCATTACTTTTTTGAAATAAATAAAGAGGACAACTCTAAAAATGACATTATTATTAAACCATTAGTACTATTAGGCGAACAAATTAAAAAAGAAATGATGGTTAACGTACTACTTCCTTACATCTATTACAATAACAATTATGAAAATTCAAGTAATGAATCCTATTGTCATATTTATACTAATTTATTAAGTGAATACACTTATAAAACTACTTATTTAAAAAATAGATTTTTCGGAAACACCTCCAATGGAAACATTCTGAAATATACTTTTGCCTCTCAAGGGGCATTGCAAATACATTTTGATTTTTGTCAATTTTTCGAAACAAGTTGTATTGGATGTCCTTTTATTGAAAGATTTAATCAAAAGAGGATTATAAATAATTCAGTTGCAAATAAATAACTGTAAATTTATGCTAGTTGTTTTAACTTAAACAATATTAACAGGAGTAAATCATGACTTTAAGTTTAGAAGGCGTAAAAGCTGCATTCGGTACTGTAGGAAGTGGGATAGTCTCGTACGGATCCTATGTCGGTAACGGAATTTATAATGGTACATCAGCTTTAGCTAGTGGCGTAGTTACTGGTTCAAAAGCTGTAGCTGAAGGCGTAGTTGCTGGTTCAAAAGTAGTCGGAACTAAAATAGTATATGTTGCCGGAGAAGCTAAAACTTTCGCGGGTCATAGCTATGCATACCTTTCACCTAAAGTTGCTGCGGCAGCTACATGGGCTACCGGCCCTGGCGCTGGCTTCACATTCCTACTAAGCGCTGTACTTGCATTCGCTATTACTGAATTTAAAAGCCTTCAACCAACCGTAAATCCTGCTAACGGTAGAGTCACAGATCCTAACTGTTATGCTCGTTGGACTTTCAAAGCCATCGCTTTAGGTTGCGCTGTTTCAGCTGGTGTTGTATTCGCTATTGGTCCTCAAGCTGCAAGCGCATTAGCACTTTCAAAAGTTGCTTCTGGCGTTGCATTCCTTAAGACTGTTCCTTACGTCGGCGCTTTGCTGGTTTAAGACTTTCTTGCGGGTCTCGCATGGAGTGCGGCCTAGTTTCGCACTCCATCTATCTTTAGGCTTGGGCCATTTTCCTTAGAACTACCGTTCCGTCAGCCGCAAAGCTATAATGCCACCACCAGGATGGAAAGGAAATTTTCTGTAAACTTTCTCTGATACCTTCTTCGTTTTGCGATATCTTCAAACGGTAACCGGGAGGAACTTCATATCTCTTTGCCCCTTTAAAAGTCACATTTTGCGCATAGAATTCCGCATCTCCGTGCAGAACAATCTCTAAGCACTCTTTATATTTTAGCTCCTTTTTCCAAGGTATCGCATCCGCTCTTTCCACGCCTTCGTTCAATATCGTTACATTCCTTAGGGTACATTTCCCCCCTTTATGGCTATAGGCAAGTCTTCCCAAAGAGTATTCACCTAGTGGAGTATCAGCACGCACCCTTAAACAACCGTTTAGTTCGATATTAAATAAATCTAATTCAGCAATTTCTAATTCTAAAACAGAGTGTTTTGAAAAATTGCCGCCGCGTATTTTCTGTGAGATGATTTCAAATTGAGGTCCTAGGGCAGGGTGTAGATAAGCTAGAAACCCCCAATCATTTTTCAAATATTCTTCTTCAGTGCCTGGACCTTGTATTTCTACTCCACAATGGACTTTCAATAGTTCATAATAAGCATTTAGAAGATAGTAGTAGGCGCCCTGAGGCGTTTCATTTAATCCACTCCCCTCTTTATATGCTTTTTTTGCTGTAGAAATTGTCTTTTGTCGTGCATTCAACATCACAAAAGAGGGCAAGTCATCTTTTGTAGGTTTTACGCCATTTGCAAAAGGTGCTGATAAAACTGAATCAGCAATATTTTGCATTAAGCTTTCAACCCTACCCGCTTGCACTTCACCTAAGGGAGTCGAAACAGTTGTTTTCATATTGATCACTAACCCAGGGAGCGGATTGGCTGTGATGACGTGCTTTATTGCTTTTATATCTGCAAAAAGAATATTGGTATTTGCAGGATAAACTTGACTGCCTTTTTGACCAGGCTGAAGCTCTTTAGGCAAGTCTGTATATTCTATATTTGTGATGGAATAACGTACCAAAGAATCTTCCACATGCGGCACTAATACATCTACTCCTTCAGATGCACCGGGAAGACGCTCGCAGGCAGCAAATCCGAACGTCTTTTTTTGACTAGAACCTATTCCTGCAAATGCCAGCAGAGTTCCGTCTATCCCTGCAGCAGGGTTATTTATCTGGCGAATGAGCGTATACTTTCTCCCTTGCTTGATCAGCCAATCAAAAACGCCTTCGTCCAAAGCTATCTTCCATAATGCACCATGTCCGCCCGGTCTTAAATAGGGTGTGAATTCTTTTTCAACGCACCAGTTGCCTTCCGTAGAAATCAAGGGGACTAGCGGCTGTGTCGCTATTTTGAATGATACAGGATCTCTGCCGTACCAACTTTTTTGCTTGAGATAGTCCTCAATAAGCTGATGGTTTGAGTTACTCTCAGAGGTCATCATCACTAAAGGCGTTTCAACTTGTCGACCGATCAGCTTGAAATAAAGATATTCACGAGCCTGCAAATCCCTAAGTAATCCTTCCAATAATGTATTACCTAAGTAAGGGAGCATAGCTGCGGGCAAAGGGATATTTGTTAGAGGATCTTTTAATTCCAACCTATCTGCCGCACCCCCCACAACATAGATCTCTGACAAAGCATTCATGGCTTCTATGCCGGATCTGATAACACTTCTTCGCAGATTTTGATCCTCCCTAACATCATATGTCGGGGGTAATTCATAGTGGTGCGTTTTGGCATCTTTAGCTTCCAGTTTACGTAAGATAGCTAGATGGTATCCTAAGATCCCTCCAATGGAAGAATAAAAATGATCTGTATTGCGCAAGATCTCTACAACCTTGCTAAAATTATTCCTTTTATTGTCATCCATCTGATGGCATACACCAAAGAGTATTTCTGATTGGTCCAAGGCAAGAATTTGCAAAACGGCTAGACGGGGCTCGCTCTCTAACTTAGCTATCTCTTTTACTAAAGCAGGGTAAGAATTGAAGATTTTTTTTACGACCGGCAGCTCCCGCAAAAGCTCTTCTTTCTCTGTGGCATTCAATGCGCTATGCCATTGTCCCAACAATCTCTCTAAAGAGCTAATATCTATTGAAGATTTTTTAGAAGCTCCGTGGGATAAACTCATATTGATTTCTCCAAACCCTAAAGTCTCATTAGATGTTCAAAATATATTTAAGGAGCTTAACGGGGTGTCTCAACAAATGCAATAAATAAAAAAAATGGGTTGCATCAAAGGGTGTCACAAAATCCAAATATAAGGGATGCATTCTCTTTTAATTATGTTTATTCTATTTGTGAATATTATACTACCTCATTTATTCTCAATGAGATATACCTTTTTCAGGATTCCCTTCACACACTCAGACCTATAAAATTTATATAAATGTTTTGACTATTAACCAAGCCCCAGTTAAAAAAGCGACAAGTGTCATGTATGGCGAATTAGGGTTGATTCGATGCCTAATCTAGCGCTGACCTGTCGATTTGACAAGGGTACAAAGATAAGATTTCGACTGAAACACCGGGAAAGAAAGGTTTCTCTTAGATCCTTTCAGCAATGTTACTTTCCCAGCGCCAACATCTCAAAATGCACCAGGACACTGGATTAACACAATTGAATATGTTATTTCAACTCTAAGGAGAGTATCATGACGAGAGAAAAAGACAAAAAACCTTCAGCTTTCATGAAGCCTGTACAAGTTAGTGAAGCTTTGGCACAAATCGTCGGGCACGGCCCAATGCCACGCACAGAAGTGACAAAAAAACTCTGGGACTACATTAAAAAACACAATCTACAAGATCCCCAAAACAAACGTAACATCGTTCCCGATGCAAAACTCGGTAAAGTGCTAGGATCAAATAGCCCAATCGATATGTTCAAATTGACAAGCGCTATTTCTAAGCACATTAAAGATGCTGAATTAGCACACGCTCGCTAAGCTCTTTTATTCTCTAGCAGAATATTTTCTGCTAGAGAATCCTTTTCTTGCTTGCCCTGAATCATCGCCTATTTCCTGATCAACTACGCTTCATTTATCAATTGTCCTAAAGATCCCATTAGTATATCTTAGTCTATATGAATAAAGCAGAACCCTCCTCACATAAAGTTTTCGATGCTCTTTGCATAGCATCCATCATCGGCATATGGCCTCGCTACTGCGAGCCCAATATCCTGTCAACCAACTATGTCACGCTTAAAATTAAAGATTTGCCCGCTGAATTAGACGGCCTCCGCATCTTACAATTTAGCGATCTACATATTAGCTCTGACAGTTCTGATAAATTCCTCGCTAAAGTCCAGAAGAAAGCCGCCAAATTCTCAGCAGATATTAACATCTTTTCCGGCGATTTCCTTTGTCGTTCTCAGCTAGACGCGCAGTCAAAAGAAAAGCTAAGTCAATTTCTTAACTCTTTTCCTAAAGCTCGCTATGGATCATTTGCTGTATTGGGAAACCATGATTACGCTGAATTTGTCTCCACAAATAAAGAAGGTGAATATGCAATATCATCCACCGATAAATCCGCTGTTTCCAGAGGGTTAAGTAAGATATTTTCACGTTCAAAAGCCCCCAATGCAATGCGCATAGATGTGCACAATGTACCATTGCACAATGAACTACTCCAACTCTTAGCTAAAACTCCCTTCCGCCTGTTGCATAACGTGTCTTCAACGATTCCAATCAACGGAAGCGCTCTCAACATTGCCGGATTAGGAGAATACTCCTTAGGACGTTTTGATCCTGAAAATGCCTTTAGACTATGGGATGAACGCTTCCCCGGCATCATTATTGCACATAACCCCGACTGCGCACCCCACTTAGTACATTTTCCCGGCGCTGTCATCCTTTCCGGACATACTCATGGCGGACAAATCAACTTCCCTATTATAGGAAAACGCTTCCTCTCAATGGAAAACCCCTCCCTTAAAAAAGGCATGATCCATACCGCAAATAAATGGCTCTATGTCAATAGAGGTATCGGCAGCTTAATTCCTTTGCGCTGGTTCGCTCCTCCTGAAATCCTCTGCCTAACTTTGGTACAGGCATGACGCAAAATGCTTCAGTGGCCTTTATCCTTCTTGCAGGCGGTTCTGCTACACGCATGGGTGGATCTATTCCCAAACCATTCATTTCACTGAAAGGCAAGCCCGTCATCAACTATTCACTTGATCTCTTTGAACAAGTTCCCCATCTCACTGAAATTGTTGTTGTCTGCGCAGAAGCTTACCACCCTTATGTACAACATGACGTCACTTTCGCTTTACCTGGAAAAAGGCGTCAAGATTCAGTGTTAAATGGAATAAAAGCCCTTAAGACCAAACCTCAACTTATCGCCGTTCACGATGCCGCACGCCCTCTCATCGACTTACCCCTACTGGAACGCATCATCGCCGCTGCAACCCTCTCAAGTGCCGCTTTAGCCGCCGTACCCGTTAAGTCTACCATTAAATTCGCCAGCACTTCCGGTCATGTCGAGCAAACTCCCGACCGCAATCTCCTTTGGGAAGCGCAGACACCCCAGATTTTCACGTTAGATCTTCTTTTGAAAGCCTTCCATGACCCCATTAATACCCAATTCGATGCCTCCGATGACGCCGCTTTAGTGGAACGCATTGGACATCGCCCCACCCTTGTAATGGGTAGTTACAGCAACATCAAATTGACAACGCCGGAGGATATCCCCCTAGCCGAGTCATTCTTAATATGAATGATCCTGAAAAATACACCTATAAAATGGTGTTGGCTTACGATGGAACGCCCTTTGGCGGCTGGCAGATACAACCCCAAATTACTTCAATACAACAACTTGTAAATGAAGCACTTACCACAATACTTCGCCAACCCGCCTATGTTGTGGGATCCGGCCGTACCGACGCAGGTGTTCACGCCCTTGCCCAAACAGCCCATTTTCACACTTCAAAACCCATCCCCCTATTCAAAGTCTTAGGAAGCTTAAACGGTCTCCTGCCTCCTCAAATTCGCATCAAAGAAATCGTACCTGTTTCGAATGATTTTCACGCCCGTTACAGCGCAACTAAGAAAATTTACCGTTACCATCTGACTTTAAACCCTTTAGCAAACCCTTTTACACGTCTCTATAGCTGGCATATCTCTGCACCCCTCGATTTAGCAGCCTTGCATCAGGCCATACCTTATTTTGTAGGTACTCATGATTTCTGTTCTTTTGCAAATATCCGGGACAGCAGCAAACCGGAAACGGATACCACACGCACAATCTACCGATTAGATGCTATTACAACTTCTGACGGCTTAGCCTTAGAATTCGAAGGAAATGGCTTTTTGTATAAAATGGTCCGTAATATTACCGGCTGCCTGATCGAAGTAGGCAAAAAGAAACGCAGCGCTGACGACATCCCTGCCCTCCTATCTGCAAGAAATAGAACCGCTACAGGCTCAGCAGCGCCTGCTCACGGTCTGTTTTTAGTGGATGTCCTCTATTAATCTTCACAACTAGAAGCACTGGGCTTTAACCTCATCCATTGAAGCGAAATGCAAGGCGCCTTGTTCGACCACATGAGGAATTTCCGGATACTCCATGGAAGTGACCAGTACCCCTTGCGCACCACTTCCCATCACAGCACGCAACCCACGGACTGTATCCTCAAACCCGACAGCCTTGCCATCAGGATCCATCAACTGACGCTGGGCAGTGATATAACATTCAGGATCCGGCTTAGCCTTACTGTAGTGTTCACGTGTAATCCAATACGGAATGGTATTTAGGATCGGATGTTGCTTACGCAATACCTGAACAAGCTCGCTTGCAGAATGTGTGACTACACAGCGCTTATAGTCTTTGTCTGCCAACAATGTTAAGAACTTTTCCACCCCCGGCATAAGCGTAATGGCTCCTTCATGGTAAAGTTCAATAATGGCTTTAGTTTTCTCTTTATATAGAACTAACCACGTCGGCTCCTGCTCTAATAACTCAGGAAACTCTTTATACAATGCATGCTGCAATCCATCATGGCTGTAGTGAGCAAAACTACAATATTTCGTAAAATCCCATGGTAAATCGATTCCTCTATTTCTGCACATGCGGCGGTAAGCTTCATAATGCCCCCTTTCCGTATCTACTAAGAGACCATCAAAATCAAACATGAATAACTGATATTCTTCCATTTCACTCACCTTTGAAAAACAAGCAGTCATATTATCTCAAATAGAATATTAGTTCACTAATTCCTTTTTTCGGATATAGTTCACATAAGCTAAACATATCTGTGAAATAGATGCAGATCTTAAAAAAATCATTTTTACTTTTGCTCTTGACTGCCTGCGGAAACCCTGAAAACACCCCTGTATCCACTCCTCAGAACATTCAAACCGGTGAATACATCACCCGCAAACAGGACGAATTCCGCTTCATCCCCTTGGCTGCCCACTCACAGCCTCCACCTGCCTACCCTTGGACTTCAAAAGATCCAAATGCTATCACCAAATACCATTTCCGCTGCAAAGGCTGCTTATGCAACCCCCCTCTTATCCTAGATAAAAACGGACAGAAACATCGCATTTACGACTGCGAAGGCGACATGCAACATAGCCTCCCCGTGCGCGACGGTAAGGAATTTGTCTATCCTATTCTGATCGATATCTTGAACTATATACAAAACCGAGCTCAACAACCTGTCATCATCACCAGCGGACACCGCTGCCCCGAACATAATGCCTACGTAGACCCCTCTCCAAAAAACTACTCCTCAAAACACATCATGGGGGCCGAAGTCTCCTTCTACGTCCAAAACTACGAACGGCAACCTCAAAAGATTATCGAATGGATCAGGGATTACTACACCTCACACCCCTCAAAAAGTGCAGATAAAGACTTCACCGCCTTCCAAATCTCCGATAAAAGCGACCTCAGAACAAAACCCCTCTCTAACAAAGAAATCTTCATCAAAACTTACCTCTCCTATGAAGGCCGCAACAAAGACAATACCCACAACTTCCCCTACCTATCTATCCAAGTTCGATGGGACGAATCGAAAAATACTCGGGTCACCTACACTCCTCAGCCCCTTTACCGCAATTAATCAAAATTCTCTTCCCCAAAATCCTCCCTTCTCCTAAACTAACTTCATCCCTACTCTGCCGGAGTGGCGAAATGGTAGACGCGGTAGACTCAAAATCTACTCTAGGAAACTAGGTGCTGGTTCGAGTCCGGTCTTCGGCAATTAAGGGGGACGCTGTCCCCCTTAATAATCCCCCTGCCAAAGGATGACATCCTTTGGAATCCTGATACGTAAGCTTCGCCTCGACAAAATTTCTACGTATATTCTAAATGTTCAACTTGTCAAAAAGCACTAAGTTTTTTGGAGCAACATCAACTGAAATTCATGCGCAAAGAAATCACAAAAACCCCGCCTACAATTACAGAGCTAAAGCAGCTATCAGAAAGGTAATTTAAAAAATTTTTCTACACATTACGTCTCTTATATAATGAGATGAAGTTAAATGAAAAGTTAGGGAAAATACCCCTCGATGAAACCTTAAGGGGACAGCTGTCCCTTAATCATTCCCCAGAAGGATGAAATTCTTTGAAATCTTACTTTTTTATTCCGCGTTGCGAATCAAATAACAAGAATTGCTCGCTTCCACCAGTCTTTACTGGATAGTAAAAACCACATTTTTTATCATCAACATCCCGAGCCTACCATGAGAACAGTGGGGGACAAATGATCTTGTTCAAGGCTGTAGATTTTGTTTGGTTCGATGTCGACCCAATTGGTTATAAAGTCTGGACCTCCCTCTTCTTTCGACCAGGCGAGTATTCTGAAATGCTTAGCTTTTTCAGGGATATTTAAGTTGACTTTTCCCGATTGAGCAATGTTTTGTATGCTGCTTGGGTTTAATTTAAAGCCATACATCAATGCTTTATTGTTGTCGTCAACCTCTTTTGCAGAATCTGCCCATTGAATGGCAATATTTTTTTTCTGATCTTTATTCGGATAGGATGTTTGGTTATCCAGAATAATATCTTGAGCAAATCCTGTTGTTGCCAAGAGCAATAGATTGAGAAATAGCAATGTAATTATTTTCTTCATTTTGCCACCTTTGTTATTCAAGCGTAATCCCTTCTTGAGGGCTGCATGTAACATCATCATTTACTTTTGGAGCTTTTAGTGGAAAAAAGCCCTCGGAACAAAGAGTGCAAGTTTTACCAATTCGTTTGAAGGGCTCTTTCGGAATATGTACAGTAACATTTTTAATGACATTAACGGCTTCAGCAATTTCGAAATCACCGATCATACTCAAGAATTGGTAGCTATCTTCTGACGTGAAGCCTTGTGTGCGCACTAAAAAGTCGATGGCATTTCTTGAGGCAAGTTTCATGGCCTCAAAGAGATCCTCATTTAATCCTACAATCATCCAGTGGGTAGAGTTTTCAATGATCGGCCAGCTGAAAGCGTCTCCTCCTTTTCGTTTTGATTTGTTAAATACACCTTCGGCTTTAAGATCTTTTCTGACGATAAATTGTAGAGTAATGCCTTCATATGAGGTTTCCAAAGCTGTAATATCGATTTCGCCGTTGCTTTGCATGGCATGTGAATCCCCCGTCCAGACAAGAGCTCCATTTTGAAATACTGGGAGGAAAATGATTGAACCAGCTTGTAGCTCGGGCTGATCTAAATTCCCGCCAAAAGGTCCGGGTGGAACCGAATTAAATTCACCAGCTACTGGTTGCCCCATTTGAGTCTGTAAATTGACAGGCCATCCATTTGGCCAATCAAGAGGAGGGGCTACTGCGATAATCCCTGGAAAAGGTTTTAGTTGTAAGCATATGCCTTTCACAAATTCAGTAGCGGTTTTTTCTTTGTTGTATTTGAAATATTTGATTCTTGGTTTGGTAAACTCTGATAAGATTCCTTGAGTAGGGCTTAAGAAATTATATCCAAAATCATTCAACTTTATGTCTATAACTCGAATTTCTATCACATCTCCTGGCTCGGCGCCTTCAATGTAAACAGGTCCTGTTAGTGTGTGCATGCCACGTCTTGTTTGAATGTCGTGTTCTGTATAAAATTTTGCTACATCTGCCGGAGTTGTTTTATTGAAAACCATTTCATGAAGACAACTATTCCACGTTTCAAGAGAAACGCTATCTCCAGAACGAATTTTTACGACTGGTGTCTTATTCAGTGTAAAAAGTCCAAGCGTTGTGGTATCTGATGTAGCGGGAACTCTAAAAGTTTCTCCTCTAATGGAAGAAGCGTGTAATGAGATAAAGAGAAATAAAAAAAATATTCTTTTCATTATTTTTCTCCTTTTGGACAAGAGATAAAATTCATTGTCGTAAGATGTAAGAAAATTTATTCAGTCATTTTGCATTGAATAACAAGTTTTTGAGTTTCAGTAAAGTGAATAGCAGATATTATACTAACGCCAACAACCTCCGATCAATTGAAGACCAATCGAACTCTAAAGGGATTTGACTTTTATAATCCAAACAAAACTTGCTATAAATTTTTACATCTTTTTGGCGAAGTTGTATTACCCAAATCACGTTTAATGGATTATTGCTAGCAAAACGAATAGAACCATTCTCATCCAAATCAACTGCTTTGAAATACATGTTTTCAATTTGAGCTGAGGAGTCCTTTTGAAGTAGAGGTTTATCGAGCAATGTCGAGAAAAATGCCCCAATGAATTCAACCCGAACTTCTTTTCTGGAAAATACCTTGATTTGTGGAATTTGCGTCTGAAATGACAAGATTTCACTCTGTAGTTTACGTATTGAAAATAATTCGGCGATCAAATCATTTGTATTTTGCTGTGATTCTGGAATATCAAATTGTTCTTCAATCTTCTTCAAAATTAATGAGATTTTTTTCCAAAATAGTTTTGCTCATCTTTGAGAGTTTGAAACCTTTTGACCAACACGTGGATATTTGTAAAGGGATCTTCCTTTGGGTCATTACGTTGCTTGGCAATCAGCAATGCAGCATGCTTACACGCTACTTCAATGTGAGAATAGGTGGAATTAAAAATTTGAACCCCATCCTTCTCGTAATTGGAAAAAGGTAGCAATTTTTTTAAGGCTTTTAACATTTGTTGAGGATTTCCAAATCCGGATTCTCGCATTTGAAAATGCAGAAAGGGCCATAGTTCAAAACAAGGATTAGAAATAATGGGAATAATTTTCTTGGATTTACATAATTCAATCGCCTCTATAAAAGCTGAAAAGTCATTGTCTCGATCAAACACACAAAATATCTTATCGTACTTTACCCCATCCTCTTTAGATTTGCGTTTCGCTGTATTCACGATGCTTTTTGGATCGGTTCCATCCCCTTTGCATATGTGGACATGAATACGCAGACTTCTTGCGAGCTCACAAAGATAATCTACTTCCGTTTCTCCTTCACAAACAACTAGATCAAGCGGAGAATATAGAGTATCAGGCTTCCGATAGGAACGTATGGAAATTCTTCTAGTCATGAGAAACGAAATTTCCCTATGAATGGAAGAGCCCCATAGCGACCTTGTAGATAACCTTTGCCTATGGCTTCACCCTTGCGGGGTTTAAAATCTAAAAGGGAATAGAGTCGAGATGCTTGTTGTTCATCTTTCTGTATAAACCAAACTTGATCTCTTCTAAATAAATCACTGTCTAGCAAAGAGGTGTCATGAGTGGTGAAAATAAGTTGAGCATTTTTTTGGTTAGTTTTTGGGCTATGAAAAAGCTCTATTAAATATCTAACGATATTGGGATGGAGATGAAGATCCAGTTCATCTACAAAAAGCACCAAACCTTCACGCAAGGCCTTTAACCATCCTCCGGCTTGTGAAAAGAGTCTTTGAGTGCCATCTGACTCGTCTAGAAATAAGTCAAAAAACACTTTTTGATCAGAATCAAGCATTTTGTGCTGAGTTCTAACTGCTACTTTTTTTAAAGGAGGGACTTCCTCTTCAATCAAA
This sequence comes from Parachlamydiales bacterium, assembly GCA_041671045.1. Classification (NCBI taxonomy): domain Bacteria; kingdom Pseudomonadati; phylum Chlamydiota; class Chlamydiia; order Parachlamydiales; species Parachlamydiales bacterium. Next base: position 49,784 of record JBAZCF010000005.1, on the reverse strand, counting down.
TGAAAGTTCTCGATCCCAATATCTGCACATTCCATGAATTTGTGAATCCATGGCGCAGTTTTGGGATCTTTTAGAAATTGAAAGGTAAGATCGGGATTAAAATAAATTTCTTGTATAGGACCATTTTTTAGCAAAATGACAAGTTGATCTCTAAACCAAAGAAAGATTGGTTTTAGCTGTTCACTATTGAATTGCACGGCTGTGGAAAGATAGAGAGCATTGGCTCGCGTCATTTGTTCCCAAACTTTATGTTCTCCCTTAAAGCTTGGACCTTGATACCAATCGTATGTTTTTGAAGATGGATTCCATTTTCTGGTAAACCACGTTTGACGATAGTTTTTAGGATATGCATAAAGTTCTTCACTTATGATCTGATCTTCAGTGAGGGCTAGGTGATAAGTGAAACGAACATCATTGCAAACGAAGTCGATAGAAAACTCACTCGGTTCATTTTGAGATTTTGCATTCAGTCGAAACGGTTGCAGTGGGATTTTTTGTTTTTCTTGATATGCCGTTGAAGATGCGAGAACGAATTGCTGTAGGAAAAAAATTGCTCGAATCAAATTGCTTTTACCGCCAGCATTAGGCCCATAAATCACAGCAGAACGAACAAGGCGCTGATTTTGAGAAGATTCAAATGTGTTTGAATCGCGTAGTTCGGACCCTTTTCCTGCAGATAGATTCAAGACTTCTTCTTTCTCGAAAGAACGAAAGTTTTTGACTGAAAATTGCAATAGCAAGGGATTTTCTCCTATATAAATCTTGTGTTTACTTAATTTTTGCATATTTTCTGCAAAATGTCTAGAAATTCCTCTGCTTTTATGCTATTTTAGGGATATCTCACTATGTTAAGTGTAGCGAAAAACACCAATCAAACAGGATCATTTAAGGATGAAAAAGATTTTAATCGTCTCTCTATTACTTCTCACCAAGCTTTCTGCGACTGTCTACTTAGAACCAACACCCCAATTTAAGCCCTGTGTTGAAGTTGCTACAGTTTATATTGAATACAAAGGCCAAATTTTAATTCTTCATCGTCAAAACAATAAATCCGAAGGAAATAAATGGGGTATCCCTGGAGGTAAAGTCGAAAAAAATGAAACTCCTTTACAAGCTGTAATAAGAGAAACTAAAGAAGAAACAGGTATGGATATTTCTAACCAAACAATTGAAACTTTAAAGACTGTTTATGTCGAATATAATGAAAAAAATCACTTTGTATACCATGCATTTCGAACTCAATTGCAAGGGGATCCCGGAGCAGTGAGAATTAATTTTGATGAACATAAAGGATTCACTTGGGTTAAGCCCATCGATGCATTAAAAATGGATCTATTGCAAGATGAAGACGCCTGCATAAAGAAAGATTATTTTCTTCACGATCATTCATCAAAGCTTAATGGTTAAAATCTCCCCCTAGAACCCCCTCCGTCGTTGACTTTGTTGTTCTATTGATATGAAGGGGGTAAAGAAAAAGGTGAAAAAGCTTCTAAAATCCTACTAAACAGCCTTTTTGCAAATTTTTGATCCCTTATTACTGGTACTAGCTAGCGAAGATTCCATTTTTATAAATGGTTCGAGCTCATAGATTTTGCGCATTCCTTCGACAAATTGGTTCGATAATTGTCCGTTCATCGGCAATTAAGGGGGCTTTACCCCCTTAATAATCCCCCACCAGAAGGCAACAGGCCCTCGGACTCCCTCAAATACTTTAATTCTGCAACCACACAAATTATTGACCTGCCATCAGCATTTCACCGGATAAACTCTCCCCCAAAGAGGATCCGTCCGGTTTTTTCATTTTCTAACACCCAGTTGCGATACCTACATCTTTTATGGATATCATCGAGAGCAGATTACTCACTAGGCTTACGCTTAGTCCTATATGAGTTCTAGACAGCTACTTCATACACGAGATAGACAAAGGAATTTACTGCCAAAAATACTGGCGGTGGCATGGTTTTCCAAAGTCAAGAATATTCCATTTTTTCTAAGAAAATGGAACTTGTTGCACAAAATACTACAAATGTAGTATTGTCTTTGAAGAGATTTTATGACAAAAAGAGCATTTGATAAATTGAAATCACAAATTCTAAACTATTATCTTTGTATGACATTTGCGTTTGTTTATTTTATTTAAAAATACTACAGATGTAGTAAATTAGTCGTTAAAGCGACAAGCTCAAATGATATTAATTATTTAAGGATTAGCTATGCACTCATTAACAGTTCATCAGACAAATTTAGATAGGAATGAATTTTTCTTTCAAAACCAGATAAGCACAGAAATAAAAAGAATTTATGGCAAAGCGGATCAGGTTTGGAGCTATCTTGGAAAAATTATAATCTTAACGCGACACCTGTTAAATGCTGCTAGCAAAAGCTGCCAGTTAATCTGTTTGTTAGGAAAGGACTTGCCGGAAAGGATTAAGAAAACGACAACACGCCTAAAATTATTCTCGATCGTAAGCATACCCTTTAGCTTGATTTCTTTAAAATCAATCTCCGAAAAAATTTTCAAAAATTACCTAATTAATAATAAAGAAGATGTTGTATTAGGTTCATTATCTTTTACTATTATAACTATAGATATATTTGATTCGATCACTACTTTTGTTAATACAGTCTTAGATCTATCCGCGCGCTCGCCTATAGCAAGTTTATCCGCTCTAGGACTCCCTTTTGGTCTTGCCATGTCTGGCCTAGGCACCATATCCCGCATCATTCAAATAGCGAAAACTTATCAAGTCTCTGGAAGTGTCAGCGATGTCCGGATAGAAATGTTTGAGGCATTTTTAGAAAAAAAATTAGGTGTCAATGAAATACAAGCCAAAATAGCGGCGCCGCTTACAGAAAAAACTTTGAAAGCAATTCCTGGAGAAATTGAACTCCAACTTCACAAACTTTATGACTTAATTACTAAAGACAGAACTGAAACATTTACTGATCCACAAATTAGTGAGATTTCTCAAATACTGGATGATATTCAAGCTAAACTAAAAAAGAAATACATTATCGAAGGACTTGGTATTTTTGCTAATACCTTGATCATTTCAGCTCTATGTTTATTTTGCTTGGGATCACTAAGTTCAATGCCTTTCTTGCTCTTAGCTTCAAGCTTTTTTACTAGAATTTTTTCGCTTACATACCAAGATTTAACCTAAGGAAAGGAGAATATATGAAAAAAATAATGCAAATTTTAATGATAGCTACATTTTTAGTTACCTCTTCAACAAGTTATGCTCTTAGTGGAGAAGGAACGCGCTGTGTTCAGTCTGAAGAAGCTGTTAAACGTACACCTTATGGCCATATTGATGCACGTGGTCTGAAAGCACTCATGGATGCAAATACTTCATTCTTTTTATTGGATGCCCGCGGTAATAAATGGAATGATGGGACGATGATTCCTGGAGCCAGACTTGCCTCCTATGAGTTCTCTCCTGAAGAATTAGAGCAAATCATCCCAAATCAAAATGATCTAATAATAGTTTATTGCTACACTTTTACGTGCCCCCTTTCAAGATATTTAACCGATAAGCTGGTAGAGCTCGGTTATAACAATGTGCTTGAATATCCAGGCGGCTTAAAAGAATGGCGTGAGGTGGCTGAGTATCCAGTAGTGCCTATAGAAGAATAATTGAAGACTGCACTTAGTAGAATTAAGGGGGCTTTGCCCCCTTAATAATCCCCCACCAGGACTATTAAGACAACCGAATGGTAATAACAAACCATTCGGTTTTTTTATGCTTTCTCACAGCATCTAGGCCGTGCTTATACCCTTAATTTTGTTATAAGTCGTACTGAAGGCCAAAAACAAAAGCATTATATTGGCTGTTTTGCACTTTAACATTCCAAGGCGAGGTAGGCGCGTGAGTAGGGTATACAGTCGATCCAAAAATATAATTACTGGAGTCCACAAACAAATAGCGATATTCACCAAAAATGTGGAACGATTCACAAACATTATACCGAAGCCCTGCCTTTGCTTGAGCCGCAAAAGCCCATGACGAGTCGCTTCGTTTAGAATTGAAATGGTTTATGCCTGCTTCCTCGGGTGAAGTTTGTAAAGATGTGGCATTTCTAATGGATATGCGTGTCGCACCAATCCCCCCACCTACGTACGGAGAAAACGCCCTAAAGCAGGAATTGTTCAGCGAAAATACAGCGTTGGCTAGGTACACGCCCGCATCCATCTGAAAAGAATCCAAAAAGTCGTGTTCAGGCAATCTGTCTGTGGGGTTAATGAGGTGTCCTCTTTTGGTATAGCTATACCAATAACCTTCCAGCTCTACTGCAGAGGCTATAGACCAATCTGAGCACCCGATATTTAGAGGGGATCTAGACCATTCATATCCAATTTGTGCGCCACCAAATCCTGATGAAGTTTTCTTTGTGGGTCCTTGCGCATATACAGCCAAAGGACCACCTACAGCCTCTGTGAAATAAGCGGTTCCCATTTGAGAAATTTTTGTAGAGTTGGAGTATATTCCCCCACCAAATGCTCCTATATACATCCTATTAGATTCACAGGAATCAAAACATTCGGAGGAATCACAACAATCCCAAGCCATTAAAGAAGAATTCATTATATTTAATGATAAAAGCGCTAATAAGGCTAATAGGCGACTTTTGCTAAATGGGCCAAACATCATTTTTCTCCATTTTTTGTATCGTATAAATAAAAGTGCAATATAATTCTTTAAACCAGTTTACCTTTTTTATATCCACTTTTATTCTAAGCAATGAATGAGATGCAAGTAGGTATAATTTTCTTAATACAGGTACCCCCAAGCAAGCGAAAGAGAATTGTAATTTTTCATTGAGTTGAATTTTCCTCCTCCAAGTTGTTCTGGCATGTAACCCGACTGAGTATTATCAAAACCATGTGAAAATGTTAAGAAAAAATCATGCTGGTGATAATTGTAATTAACTCCGCAAGAAATAAGATTATAAGTTATTTGTCGCATATAACTATGGGATATAATGTATGGGGACTTTCTTGGTAATTTGATCCTATGAGAAAAGCCGGCGCCCAGCGACAACATAGTATTTACTTTATACCCTAGTCCGAGGTTAATTAAAGTCGCATCTTGCAACCCACTTCCCGGAGACTTAGTAGAGCCTCGCTTACTGGTATTCAACTTTCCATTTGGCAAAATACTGTTGTTTGAGTTTGGAAGATTTCCAAGATCAGTCCAAAGAACTTCAAGACGCCCTGCAATTTTCTGGGTAAATTGATAGGTAAACCCTCCTCCTATCGTTTCAGGGATGTAATTTTTTGCATAATGAGGCTCAAATCCCCGATATTTCCTGTATTGACCAACATAACTTTTTTTTATAAAGGCTAATCCAAAAGTAAGGGACTTATTGATATTCCATCTCCATCCTAAAGTTAATCCAAGCCCGTGTGAATGGTCCATTCCATTGTTTGTGACGTGTCCGGGAGAAACCGATCTGAGCGGATTATCGGAATTTTGAAAGCCGTCTCGAAGATGGGATAAATAGAAATAGTCTAATGAAAAGCCTATTGAGTGATCCTCATTAAGCATTAATGAAAATATAGAGGAAACGACCTGAGTTTTATCTTCTATATGAATAGGTGTATTCCCTAAAATAGGAATAGGCTTTTTTGTTCGTGCCTTTATATAACCCGGTGTCGTGTAAGTGGCTAAACTTATCGAACATTCATATCCTTTTATTTTTCCTCGCCTATGAATGGCGGCATCCCCTGTAAATAAATACTTAGCTTTGTAAGTCTGGTCGATTTTTCCTGGATTAAAACGGGGATTGTCATCTTGGTTATTAAGTGATGATTTTTGATGAACCAAAAATAACCCAATATCAAAACGGTCTTTAATCCAAACCGCATTTGCAGGGTTAACAACGCCTGCAAATGCATTATGACCGCCTGAAATGGAATTCGGGCGTCCTCCAGCCACCATTCCATAGACGGGACTGCCCAACAAATTTAGAACAAAAATGAGCTTTATTGCCCAATTAATGGAACAGTTCATGGCTTTTTAAAAAAATTCATATGTTTAAATAAACCCATAATTATTCAGTAGATGTCGCTATTCCAATAAAAAGGTATAGGAAGTTTTAAGCTTTAATTTTTTTGTGATAATAGTCAAAGACTTACCTCTAAGTAGAGTAGGCTCTCCCAGTTCACGAAGCAGTTACGAAGAACTCAAAGAAGTAAAATATAAACTGTAAAAATATTCAGCTGGTAAAAGTAACTCTATACAAAGGGTAGCCATCCAACTTATTTCTTGAAGTGCAAACAAACAAAAAATGGAAGCTACTCATACGGACAATACAGGACTGCTTATTTTTCTAGGTATGGATTGTATTGACCTCAGCTCGTTTTTGTGAATGACTGATGACTACATCAGAAGCCCTATATTTTATGGACATGTACACTGACAGGAATAGACCAGTTACCATTTGGGTCAACTCCTACCACTGTATAAACTGTTATGCTTTCGTTCTTTGCCCTATCTTTTACCTGATACACTCCATATTTATTTAGACTGTTGACTTTTCCTACTAGTTGAGTCAAATCATCATTTCTAAAAACAAGGTAGTAAACAGGTTCTTGGAAAAAATCTTGTGATTTCGTTGCTTCCCATGTAATCACATTTATAGTCTTATGGTGGCTATCAATAACTTGCTTACCCTTAACATTATTTGGAGGGGATATTCCTAGCATCCGTGCATTTTGATTTGAGACCGAAGTGACTTGTATCGTTCTACTTGTAGTAAAGGGAGGTTGCCCATCTTCAAGTACTGTTAAAGTCGCTACATAAGTACCATTTCTGGAATATTTGTGAGCAGTAAAGGGGTTTTGTGATGTCTGACTGGATGCATCGCCAAAATTCCATATATAAGTCCCTGGCCCTTGCCTCAAAGAACTAAAATTTACTACTCCAGCTATCTCAGGGAGTGCCTTAAAAGATTGTAAGGCGTTAGGTGTGCCAATTAAAGTCCCTGGATTTTGAACAAGATCGCTCTGAATATTGACTCCGCCATAAAGGGCCGTGCCTGTCCAGTCTTGAATCAAACAAGGGAATTGCGGATCACCGCTTTGCACCCACCACGCAAAGGCAGAATAGTGAACATTGTTGGCATTTGCAAAAGCAAGTATGTTTGAATAAATTTGGTTATAACCGTTGGGATAATAGGAACCACTATTGCATCCGAATTCGGTGAATATAAGAGGGTAATTTCCTAAAACACCTTGGTAATTCTGTTGAAAGGTTCCCCCTTCCCCTGTATAGCCAGGCTGCCCTTTGGAATTATATGGATGGGAACAATAGACAATATTCGTTCCATTCACACAAAAGTTTGGATTCACAAAACTGAGATCATAAGCATAATCCAATCCACCCACTATGCAAATATTTTGAGCTCCTGTGCCTCTGACAGCATCATATAACTGTTGGTATCCTACATATGTGCTATCTCCATTCAACCAAACATCCGTTGTTATCCCATAAGGTTCGTTGAAGAGCTCAAATAAGACCGTCCCAAAACTGGCATAATCGGTAGCAACTTGCTGCCAGAATGTAAGAGAGTCTTGATTTGCCATTGGACTTTGTTGCCCTGATTGTACCCAGTGCAAATCTAAAATGACAGTCATACCAAGCTGGGTAGAATAGTAAACAATTGCATTGATAATTTGTTTATATGAACCACTTTGTGTTACAGGTCCTGAGCTCAGCCAATATCCCTGATATAAATCTAGACGTATAACATTCGAATGTGCGGTTGTTCCTCCGGAACTCCAATTAGCAATGTTTGATAAATCTTGCGTTGAAAGGTATTGACCTGTCGCACTCCACTCTAAAGATGGCCGGACGATCCCTTTGAGCAAAATAGGTGTGCCATTGTTATCTACTATCTGATCGCCCACAACTTGGAGGATGATAGGTTGGGAAGTTCCTGGATACACCGCTGGTGTTGCTAAAGGGGCATTTGGAAAGGGTCCTGCACCGCCACCTCCGCCTCCTGGCGTATAAATGGTATTGACAGTCAATTGATAAGCGGAAATTCCATTATTATAAGAGAGATTGACTCCATCTAAATAATAACCGTTAGTTCCTGCAGTATAGTTGTTCCACTGTACAGAGCTGCCATCGCTTGATAAGGTAATTGTTCCATAATAATTTGCGGGGCTCGCAGTGTCATACACATTCCATGAGCTCCAATTGCTGGAGCTATCCGAACTCCAAGGGACATTTCCAATTTGTTGATAATCAATTGTGAAGGCTCCCCAGTTCGGTCCATTCGCTGATAATTGAAGCTGAAGCCTTGGATTACTTCCAGTCCCTAAATAGTTGGCAAGTTGTTGCCCGGGTGTGTTTCCTATCAAAAGATTGGAAAAAGCAACAAAAAAAGAAAAAAATAATATTGAAATTCTTGTCATAAATCCCCTTTCTTTAATTGGTTGCTACATTCATGTGAAAGGATTCATTATGAAAATGCTGCAAGAGAGTCTAAAAATAAAGTTTAGAAAAGGCTAGCTTATTTGTAAAATTTATTTTTTCTTTCTACTTTATGGAATTTAATATTTCTTCACTGGTCTTCGCAATTTCAATCATCAAGATTTGATCTTTTTGAGAAATCGGTCCTAGCACTAACGCCCTCTGAATTTTTCATCTACTAAAATCTAGTGATACCTTGCTTTAGGATATTTCAGAATAGAGGGGCGGATAAAAATAAGGTTTTCAAGTCCGAATCAATTTTGTTCTTTAGAAGATTTTATGGCTAAAGCAGAAAATTCAGAGACAAGGGAAGATATTAGAATCACCATATAAAGCTGTCCAACAACCCCTTCAAGCATTGCTAGACTTCTAGCTGCCATGCTGACAGGTACAATATCTCCATAACCAATAGTCATCAGCGTAACAAAGCTAAAGTAAATGAGGGAAAAAGGATTAATGCTCTCACTCAACGGAAAAGCGGCCGGATTGAATAAATAGACAATTTCATAAAGTCTTGCCCAGAGAACGCCAAAAATCAAGTACACTGCGACTGCTGCAGCGATACGGTATCTTAATATTGTTTTGTCGATAAGAAAATGTTTAATAATCAAAACAGAAAATGCAACCAGCGTGATGACTGCAAGAATATTATCAGCAACTGCTAATGTGAAATTTGAATGGTTAAATTTATGTAATATTCTAGTAAAAACGGACAGAAAAGCTATTAGCAGCATGCCGAGCTTAATGGTCATACTGCAAGGAGTTGTAAATACTCCAGTAATCAGTATCATTGCAAATACACATTCAATTAACACATCCGAGATTAACCCTTCCGATATCATCAAAGGCGAAACAAAAATTCCAAGGAAGAGTAGGCCGGAGAGAACGTAAAGGCCGCGCCCTGTTGTCCAGAGATAGTAAAATTCTTCTTTCATCATTTAGTAATAACTTTCCTAACTTTAGTTATTGATTCATATGTTTCGGAAAATTTCTATAACATTTTTTTTGTTTATCCAGTACATATAAACTTAGAGATAACACTAAGGGAAAATGTTTATGGTCAACGTGATATTGTTCATCCTTGCAGTTGCTTTTACCATTTGCCGCCTAACCTTAAAGAAGGAGTGGTACTCGCCAAAATCGGAAGAGACCTTTCTCTCCTACCTCCTATTTTTCAATGTGGGACTGATGGGCGTTTTAGGGGCTTATGCCCACGTATTTTTAGCTGACGAAATTGCAAGATCTATCGGATGGGCCCCCGGAAGTCCTTTTCAATTTGAGATGGCAATGGCCAACCTAGCATTTGGTGTTTTGGGAATTCTTTCTTACTGGATTCGAGGACGTTTCTGGGATGCAACTATTATTGGGTGGAGCGTTTTATTCGTAGGATGCTTTGTAGGTCATGTAATGGAATATTACACTAAAAACAACACTGCGCCTTACAATATCGGCCCCTATATATGGTTCTATGACTTAATACTGCCGATACTTGTTATCGCATTACTTTACAGAATAAGATTTGCCAAACGATGATCGCAATGATTGTCTGGCCCTGAATAATTCTAACCTATTTTTAGAGGTCAGGGATCCGGGGCAATAGAACCCCTGGGGAATTTCACCCCACCTGCAAGATTTATCCGCGCATCATTTTTGAATCAGGAGCCGTAAAGGAGGAAAAGGATGGAAAAACATCTTATGAAGAAACCCAGGGGACAAGTGCGTCAGATTTAGCCAACACACGCTATTACTATCACACCGCTGACAGCCGCACGATCCGATTTGTTGATTTAAAAGATCTCGATCTCAATGCCAAGGAGATGAAATCCATGTCCATCGATACAAAGGAATCTTTTGTTGACGTTTCAGCAAATCTAAAGAAATGATAATAGCCTTTTGTGATAACTCTCCTCGACAAAATGGCTCGATAATGGTACGATCATAGGCATTCCCAACCGAATTGTTCTCAAGAACCATTCGGTTTTTTATAACACCTCGTTTGCTAAGATATTATATGAATTCTTTGGAATTAGATAGAGATAAGGCAAAATATTTGTCTAATTCTAGACTTGAAGAAGCTAAAATATTACTGAACGAAAATAGATTTTCTGGTGCTTACTATTTAGCAGGTTATTCAATAGAGTTGGGACTAAAATCAGTAATTTGCAAAGCATTTAAATCTGAAACTATCCCCGACAAAAAATTCGTAGTTAGCCTTCATTCTCACAATTTAGTTGATCTAATGAACCTCTCGGGTTTAAAAATAGAATTCGAAAAAGCCAAAAAAATTAATCCTCAATTAGAGACTTTTTGAACGGTCGTTACTAAATGGAACGAAAATAGCCGTTATGAGATAAAAAGCCAACAAGACGCTTCAAGCATAATTGAGGCGATAGACAATCAACAAGATGGAATTCTCTCATGGATAAAACAACACTGGTAGAAAAGCAAATCCAAGAGGGAAAACTATTTGTATCCGAACTTGATAAAGCAAATTTAGGAATTAGGGCCGCTTTTTGGTTATATGATGAAAATGACTCGTCTTGGAAACTATATATAGCTTCTTCCTCTGAAAAATTAAATCCGGAAAAAGATATCTTGGATTCATATAGAATTTTGACCGAAATTATGCGTTCTATCCCGAACCTATACCAGATTAATCCCAGCGATATTGTTTTGATTTCATTGGATCATCCTATTATTAAAAATATCGGGCCATTAATTCAAACAGGTACTGAAATTGTTGACATCACATTTTCTAACACTCTACTTAATAATATTTATGTTGAAGGAATGTATCTTTACAGGATGAATGTTCCCTAGAATTATAGCCCCGCGCAATAACTCTTTAATAATCCCTTGTAAGTCATGAAAAATTAAGTCTATTTTCAAAAATAATGAGTCAATCAAAATATAGTGTTTCTTCTAAAGAATTTTTACCTCGGTACGGTATAGCGTAATCTTTATATTAATATTTACGGTTTTATGAAAATTTTATCATTAGAAGAGTGGACGAAGCGAGCAAAGACGCACACAGCACTTGTCAGTCCGATGGCTGATGCGTTTTTACAACGCCGCGGGCTGCAACAAAAACACCCTGTCTATGACTTTCTTTTCACATACTACAGCTTTTCACCCTCTAAGTTGAAGCACTGGGTTCCTTCCTTTGAAGAGTCTTTGACCATTGAGGAAAACGGAGAATTGCCTGGTTTTAGCGAATATTGGTTTGAACTTCAAAACGCAACTTTACGATTAAATCCACAACGTTTGCAAGGTCAAGCCTTCGCCTTAGTCTCATTTATTGAAGAATTATGCAACGCGATATTAAAACGAACTCCCCGTTTTGGATGTTTTGGATTGCATGAGTGGGCCATGGTCTACCGCTTATCACCCGATGAACTCCGCCATACCGGCTATCACCTACGTTTATCTTCCGATGAATTAGCACGCTTTGTTGAAAGTCAAAACCTTTGCTGCACCCACTACGACGCCTACCGCTTTTTTACTCCCCAAGCAGAACCTCTCAACTTGTTTAAACCTACCCTGCAAAGTCGCATTCAGAATGAGCAAGCAGGATGCCTGCACGCAAACATGGACCTTTACAAATGGGCGACTAAATTGTGGCCTTGGATAGGTTCTGACTTTATCGCGAAAACCTTCTTACTTGCTATGCAAGGGCGAGAACTAGATATGCGTGCAAGCCCATACGACTTACGAGAACAAGGCTACTCCCCCATTTGTATTGAAACAGAAGAGGGTCGAAAGGAATACCAACAGCTTCAGCAACAGTATGCTCAGAAGACACTAGGGTTGCGCCAAGATCTCGCTGCGTTTTGTAGCCGTTTACGCTCATGGCGCGATAAATACTAATTATTTTCCCTTTATTTATATTTTAGAGCATTGCATTCTTACCAAAAACTAGATAAAGGAAACAAATTATGGGTGTTAAAGATAGTAATGGCGCAGAACTTAGTAACGGCGACAGTGTCACCGTAATTAAAGACCTGAAGGTTAAAGGCGCCTCCATGACAATCAAAAGAGGTACCCTCTACAAGGATATTCGCCTAACGGATGACGAAGAAGAGATCGAATGCGGCAAAGGCAGAAATACCCTAGTACTAAAAACCTGCTTCCTAAAAAAAGCTTAATTAAGGGGGCCTTGCCCCCTTAATAATCCCCCACCAGAAGGCCACAGGCCCTCTGGACTCCCTCAAAATATTATGTCGCATTCTTTAGTTATCTTGAATGTTGCCTCGTAGATATGAATGCTAGCCCACTTTTTGCAAAACATGAGATACAGTTTTTATTCACTACCTTTTTGAAGGAAGATAAAGCATTATTAAAACTAGCAAAAAACTTTGCCTATACATTCTTTCAAGACAGCTTTAATAAAATATTCAACAAAGATCCTCTGAAAACGTTTTCCATTAAATCCCCTCAGATACACCTAGGTATAGTTGCGAGTGGTGATCAATTCGTATCAGATACCACAAAAAGACTAACCCTTATCCAAGAGGTTCATGAAACATTAGCGGTAGAAATGGAAGGAGCCTCTGTTGCTCAAGTATGTTTCGAACATGAGACTTCCTTTATTATTAATATTGGAATGCTGCGACAAGCTTAGCATAACATTGCCAGTTATCTTGTAGGTAGTATTCCCTATCTTAAGCCTTCACCAAAGGTCCATCTCCAAATAGATGAAATACTCTTCGCAACTATTCCAAGTATTTCTATGGGTAGAAGAGGTCGGATTTTCATCCATAACCAAATTTTCCTGTTAATGGTCACTCCTAACTTAAAGCAAGCATCAGTATGAAATCTGACAATGCCATCGATATCACTAAAATTATCTGAACGTTGTCCTGCAATCAGGGGATGAGTCGCATACCAATTTTCTAGGGGTTGATACTCGATAAAGCACTCATCTATAGGGAGGATCGTTTTTGAATCTAACAAAGCTTCAATACGCTGTATGAGTAATTGGCAAGATTCCTTATTTACCATATAGGCATGCGCCGCGGTTGCATTATAGACACGCATTAAATAATTTCTATTTGGAATAAAGCCCGGAGCTGATCCATACACAGCTCCCAACATTAGAAACTGCCATTTAGAAGGCAACTCATCTAAACTCTTTTCTAAAACTCTTGAAGCACCTTCAATAAAGAAACAATCATCTTCTAAAATCAATGCCATATTGATTTCGTCAAAAAATTTAGACGCCAGCTTCAATGCTTTTAAATGGCTTTTAAGGCAGCCTAGCACTCCCCTTTGACGCCTTGTCGGTACATCGCTAGGGGAGTTTTCATTTTCTTGCCGTAACACTCTTTTTGCTAACTTTTTCGATTCTGTTAAACCATCCACAGCAGATACACGCTGGAAGCTTAATAAACTCAACTCGTATAAATGTTTAGTGATCTGATCCCATCGATCGTTCCTACGATCCAAGTTAATGATAAATACTCCACAGCCTACAGCAGAAAGTACATTTCCTAATTTTGGATTTAATTCCTTTTCCGTACAACTAACCATACCCATTAACTTGGCCCTCAATTAGACTATGGCACATCTCTCTCATAATATTCATTCACCTACTTGCCAGGGGCCTTCCCAGTTTTCAATGATGGGATGGATAGACCAAACGTCGCTTTTCATCAGTGCTTCCACTGCTTTTGCCCTTGCATTCACCTGATCAGGTTTAGACTCTGCTAATGTATATGTAGCCCCCTCAGGTAAGAAAACCGGATCAAATCCAAAGCCTGCAACTCCTTTAGGGAGAACAATCGTGCCTGAAACAATTCCTCTATAGATATAAATCTGATCCCCCTGACGATATCCCAATAATGCTGTCCACTTAGCTTTACGACCTGCATATTCACTTAAATGGTCTAATAGCCATCGAACATTGATCCCAATAGAGGCATCCTCAACATCAAGAGAAGTATCTTCTACTATGACATTTTCACCAAGCTGACTCGCCTTATGGGCAACTACCTCGATGAGATCTGCTTCAATTTCCTTCAAATCAATATGTGATGTTTCAAGAACACTTCCATATTTAGCAAAGAGACGTTTGAATTCTTCAAATTTACCGGGATTACTTGTGTTTAATTTCCAAGATGAGGATTCCATTTATTAGTTTTTCCTCCACATAGCCTTGTAACGTGTATAAGTCTTTGCTCCGGCAGAGTTCCTCACTAATTTCCATGCCTTAATAGAACTGTGGGGCTTTAGTTCGTTATCTTGGGAATAATCTATTAGGAATTGATTGTATTCACAAGAAGCGTGGACTACCTTTCTGGGCTTTCCAAGGAGTTTCGATTCTAATTGTTCTTTTTGAAATCGCTTATGTTCTTCTATTACGTCTCCGTAGGTAAACACTTCACAGTTTGCCAAGCGCTCTTTTAGCCATTTTTGAACATAGGCACTAAACCCTGTAAACGCAGGTATATGCTTAATGAAAAACTCTCTTGTCACTAGATCACTTTTGTAATTTACAACTCTCCTCTCTAATGTCAGTCCTAAAAGGCTATCCCGCAAAGAGCTTAGCTTCTTGGGATGATCTCCTACAGGAATTTGGCCAGTTCGAAGAAAATGTTCTATGCGATCACTTAATTCTTTCTTAAGACCTGTGGTAGAAATTTTGTGTTTGCGACAAAATTGCATCAACGTTTTTTTATCATAGTAGTGTTTCTTAAAGACTTCAGGAGATAATTCTAGAGATAAAATAGGGGGAGCAGCCCCAAAATCATATTCGTAGAGATGTTCTTTCTCGTTTTTCATAAGGAATAACTACCTTGCTTTCTTAAGGTGAATGCTTTTGTTTTCAGATTTCTCTTATTTTCAGCTTCTTACGATACCTGTCCACATCAAAAATGGTCAATAAATCAGGTATTTCAAGAATCTTTAACTCTAAAATAATGGATTTTAACCTCTTAATAACGAGTATTTTCAAGATTTTCAATCAAGCTGAACGCAAAATAATTAGAATACTGTTAATTTGAAAATATAGCTTTGGTCTAATGCCAAATACACAGGAGGGTCTTTATGAAAATCGTTGTCATAGGTGGAACCGGACTCATTGGAACAAAACTAGTCAATAAACTTAAAAGTCTAGGACATGAAGTTATAGCCGCCTCTCGTTCTACAGGCATTAATGCTCTCACCGGCGAAGGCCTTGCAGAAGCACTTAAAAATACCGATGTCGTCGTCGATGTAGCTAACTCTCCTTCATTCGAGGATAAGGCTGTGTTAGATTTTTTTGAGACTTCAGGACGCAATCTCGTTGCTGCGGAAGAAGCCGCGGGAGTAAGACATCACATCACTCTTTCGGTTGTAGGCACCGACCTTCTCACCGAAAGCGGATATTTCCGCGCAAAGCTTGCCCAAGAAAAGTTAATCAAATCTTCTAAAATTCCATATACAATCGTCCGTGCGACTCAATTTTTTGAATTTCTAGACAGTATCGCAGAGTTCAGCACTATAGGACAAACAGTTCACCTCCCCCCTGCATTTCTGCAACCTATCGCCTCTGAAGATGTTGCTACAGCCTTGCTCCAAGTTGTCATGGAAAAGCCTATTAACGGCATTATTGATATCGCAGGCCCTGAGCGTTTTCTTTTTTCAGATATCGTGGGACAATATCTTAAAGCAACAAATGATCCGCGTGATGTCATCCAAGATGTGAATGCAGGATATTTTGGTATGAAGATAACCGAGAACGAGCTCACTCCCCTGAAAGATTCACGCCTTGGTTCTACTAATTTTAAGACCTGGTTTGAAAGTCAAAGAAAGTAAATGCAAACGCTATTTTTTCCTATTTCATAATTTTGTAATTATTATGGAAAGCATTCGCCATTGATAAAAAATATATTTTACAAATCATTTCCATAAATTCACTCTTTATAATGCTATTTCGATAATGATCCAACGTAAACAATATAAAATATTGTATTTGATCTATCCATGGATTATAACCTCCGATTGCAACAAAGCGCTTTTAAAAGAATTATTTTAGGGGGTAAATGTGAAACGCATGCGATGGAGAGGATATACTTTTAGCAGGACCATTAAAAAGTCTATTCTTCTTTCTTTCTCCCTACTAAGTATTCTATGCGGAAACAACGTTGTTGCAGACTCCGGCCCTTTGGCAATCCTCGGTGGACAGGGAAGCGCCCCTTATGCTGCTTTTCTAAATCACGATGGGACCCTCACAAAGTTGAATGGCCTTCCTCCGACGGGATTGACTTATCGCGTCGCTATTAATTCGTCCGGATATGGGATTATCGGCGGGACAACCGGCATCAATGCTTATGCTGCGCTAGTTTCCCCTAAGGGAACCGTAAAAGCTATTCCCGGGCTGATGTCCCCTGGTGAGATATACACTGTCGCGATTAATGAATCCGGAAATGGAATCATCGGCGGAGGCCGCCTCCTCACTAATGTACCTTATGCAGCCCTCATCTCTAAGAAAGGGAACGCAACACATCTTAACGTCCCCTTAAGCGGGCTCGTTTACAGCGTTGCCATAAATAATTCAGGTGAAGGAATAGTGGGCGGGATAGGCCCTTTGAACTCTGCCTATGCCAGCTTAGTCTCGCCAGGTGGAAATGTGACGCCCTTGGCAGGCTTGCCGACGACAGGCGCTATTTATTGGGTTGCTATCAACGATGCCAAAAGAAGATTTATTGGCGGACAAAATAACGCATCCGTTTACGCTGCGTTTATTGATAAGCAGGGATCTTTGATACCGGTTTCGGGTCTACCCTTAGGGCTTAATTATAGCGTTGCCATTAACGCTAAGGGAAATGCAATCATGGGCGGAACATCCTTGAACCTACCCTATGCTGCACTTGTGGCACAAAATGGAGCTGTAAAAAATCTCAATGGCTTGCCGACGGCACCGGGTAAAATATATACTGTGACCCTCAATGACGCCGGGACAGGCCTTTTCGTTGGATTCACAACATCGGGTCCTTATGGGAGCTTTGTGGCACCTAACGGTACCCTTACTCCACTTGTAGGCCTCCCAACGGGAGATGGTTTTCTTGACGGCGTCGCACTCCATTCAGCGGGGGTCGGCATCGTGGGAGGATCCCTTAATAACGTACCTTTTGCAGCGCTTGCTGCTCCCAATGGAACTTTAACCTATCTTAGCGGCCTCCCCTTAGATGGTCAGATTAATAGCATCTCTATCGCTACTCTTGATAACCTTGTGCCTAAACATATAGGTCCATTTGATAGCTGGGCGAATACACAGTTTGCTTTGTCTGATGCTTTGACACAGCATTGCATCATGCACCAAGGCAATAGGAGAAATGCCTGTTCCCATCGTCTTCCCCTGCTTGATTTTGAACTGGATGCAGGCACTTCTTCCTTGTGGCTGTCAGCTTTTGGTAATTATGTACATGAAAAAGGTAAGCATTCTTTTCATGGCTATTCAAATAATATTGCGGGAGCCCTTCTTGGCCTTGACTACAAGGGAATTCAAGATGTAGTACTTGGAGGCGGCTTAGCTTATGCTTATAACTCTGTACGTTATTTTGAGGACTATGGCAGCGCTTCCATCAACCAAGAATCTGCAGTACTCTATGCAAGCTGGAATAATCCTTGCTTCTATATGAACGCAGCATTATGGGGAGGCCATTTTCACACATCCCATCATCGCCGCAGCTTAGGCTTCATCACTTCCAAGGCAAAACCTTGTGGCTGGAATTTAACTCCGCACTTTGAAATAAGCTCTCCTTTTATTTTTCCTTCAGCTCACGAGATTATTGTGGACCCTTTTATTACTTTGGATTGGGCAAACAACTGGCAGTCCCATTACCGAGAACATGGCTCTTCAGGCTTTAATATTAAGCTAAACGATCTGCATGCCTCTATTTTTAGAAGCGAGCTAGGTTTGCGTTTCTTTGAAACTTTCCATTGTCGGTGCGGCCGCTTGCTTCTTGAGGAGAAAATCAGCTATGTGAATAAAACGCCTATCCATAAAGGGAAAGGCAGGGCTTCATTTATAGGGGCTGCATCCTCATTTGGTGTTGAAACACTGAATTTTTCCTCACAAAATCAAGGGAATGTCCAACTGCATGTGGAATACCTTCCTTCATGCATAGAAAATATTTATAGTTCTTTTGACTACCAGGGTGGGTTTGGGTCCTCTTTTCAATCCCATATGCTAACATTGATGATAGGGCAAAATTTTTAATAATGACGAATGGTATTTTCCCGATACCATTCGACAATTTACTAAATCTTTCTTCTCGTGCGATAATGTTTCCATTCGCATAGCGGCGCAAACATGTCTTTTAATAATTATTATTTAAGTGAAGTATATGGCTCTATTTACCATCCATTGTGAAGATCCTTGGTTTTCCTATATTCGTCAGGGAATTAAACCTGTTGAAGGGAGAAAAAACACCCATAGTTACAGAAAAATCAAGGTAGGCGATCAAATTAAGTTCATCAATGGTACTGATAGCTTTATCGCTAATGTGACAGAGATTAGAGAATATAGCTCTCTAGAAAAATATCTTGAAGATGTCACTTTAGAAAAAGCTCTTCCGGGTGTGGAGACAATTGAAGAAGGTTTAAATATTTACTATCAATGGAGTACTGAAGAGAAAATCAAGCAGTACGGTTTCTTAGGAATATTTATTACACCTGTCTAGTAATCCCACCTATTTAACTTAAAGCACTCGGAAAAAAACGTGCTTTAAGTTTTCATCTACCTCATTTATACCTGGTTTATCAAGCTTCCGCTTTAACAGTCTCGCATTTTGAGCGACGGATCCTATAAATCCCTTTATCTGAGGATAAATACTATGGCCTCAAAAAATTACGATGTCCTAGTGCTAGGCAGTGGTGAAGCTGGAAAATTCATTGCATGGAACCTCGCCAAACAAGGTGAGCATGTAGCTGTCATCGAAAGAGAATATGTGGGGGGCTCCTGCCCTAATATCGCTTGCCTTCCCAGTAAAAATATCATTCATAGCGCTAAGGTAGCCTCGTTATTCTGGAGAAGCGAAGAGTTCGGCATATCCAAAGACAACTGTAAAATTAATATGCTGTCCGTTCGCGATCGCAAACGTAAAATGGTAAACGATCTTGTTAATTTACATTTAGAGCACTTCAAGAACAGCGGCGCTGAACTTATTATTGGTTCAGGGCATTTTGTCGGCCCCAAAACCATTGAAGTCAAACTGCCTAACGGCGAAACTCAAACGCTGTTTGGAGAAAAAATCATCATCAGTACAGGCTCACATGCTACCATTGATCTTATTCCGGGCCTTTCTGAAGCAAATCCACTGACCCACATCACAGCTCTGGAATTAGATCACATTCCGGAACATTTGCTCATCTTAGGAGGCGGATATATAGGCTTGGAGTTTGCCCAGGCAATGCGGCGTTTTGGAAGCCGCGTGACTATCATTGATAGGAATAGTCGTTTAGCCCATCGCGAAGATGAAGACATTTCAGAAGGACTTCGCCAGCTATTGCAGGAAGAAGGGATAGACGTGCTGACGAACACACGCATAAGCCGTGTTGAAGGACAAACAGGGCGCTTGAAGCTTTATGGTGAACGGGATGGAGCGCCCCTCACATTAGAGGGAACAGATCTTCTCATTGCGACGGGACGCACTCCAAACACCGGCAATTTAGGCCTTGAGCTGACCGGTGTTAAAACAACTGAGCGGGGATTTATTAAAGTCAATGAGCGGTTGGAAACAACAGCGCCCGACATCTGGGCTGTCGGAGATTGTGCGGGCAGTCCCCACTTCACACATATAGCCTATGATGATTACCGTATTGTGTTGGATAATATTAAGGGAGGCCGACGTGTGACAACAGGACGTATTGTCCCTTTTTGTATGTTTACCGACCCTGAATTCGCCCGGGTAGGACTTAGCGAAACAGAAGCAAAAGCGAAAGGCATTCCCTACAGGCTTGTTAAGATACCTATGTCTTCAGTGCTGCGTACAAGAACCCTTTCCGAAACGCATGGTTTCATGAAAGCTTTAATTGACACAGAGACTGATCGTATTCTCGGATTGACAGTACTGGGAGAAGGCGGCGGAGAGATCATAGCTACTGTCCAGGTAGCGATGATCGCAGGACTACCTTTTACAGCATTGAGAGATGCTATTTTCACCCACCCCACTTTACAGGAAGGGCTCGTCACATTATTTTCATCTATCCAATCTCTGGAGGAGAAAGAAGGTCAAAACTTAACGCTGCGCTCTGCCGTCGCAAAATAAGAGGTATACGTAAATTATTTTTTTACATATTTCTAAAATAAGGCTTCACTCAATGTCCTTAAAAAAATTAGAAACTACCTTCTCTATTTAAAAAATTATTTTCGAGGTTATATGGCTAGTAAACTTTTTTTCAGTTTGGATACAGTAAAACCCCAAACAAACACCTCTGCAGGCAGCCTCACGTCCGTCACCTCCAAAGAGACACCGGGACTGGTCAATATCTCCTTTGCTAATTTAAAGCTGAAGCAAAGAGGGTCCTTAGCGCCCATTTGGCACCCAAATGCCAATAAAATCGGATATTGTGTAGAGGGCAATATTTTAGTCTCCATTCGCACCCCCGGCAAGATCGAAACTTTTACTGTTAAAAAAGGGGAAATATTTTTCATTCCGCAGGGATATGTTCACCATATCGAAAATATCCATGATAACGAAAGTGTCGTCAGTTTTGCCCTAAATCACTCCGTTCCCGAAACGATGTTTTTTTCTAAAGCAGTCGCCTCCATTTCGGATACAGTCTTTAATAGCACCTTTAATACTAAAACAGGCTTTGTGGATGGACTTAAAAAGACTAATAACGAAGATCTAATCAAAACACTCCCACCGCTTAAAAAGACTCCAAGCCCTATTGCAAGCGCCTATAAATTTGACATTGAAGATAGCAAGAAAGCTATCCTTACTAAGGGCGGGTATGTTCAATTAGGGACTAAAACAAGCCTCCCTAAGCTTCAAGGTTTAGGCATATTAGGCTTCGGATTAAATCCAAAAGGTTCCGTAGAACCACATTGGCATACCAATGCCGGTGAGCTGGTATATATTGTCAAAGGACATACACGTATCACAGTGCTTTCCCCTGATGGCAATGTAGATGTTTTAGAAGTTAAAGGCGGCCAAGGAGCCTTTGCGCCTGCGTCACATTTTCACAATATTGAGAACATAGGTCCAGATGAAGTAGAAGTGATCGCCTTCTTCAGCCATGAGGACCCGGATTATATTGGCATAGGTGAAGTCGTGGGCTCTTACTCTAATGAGCTGCTCACCTCAGTTTTTAATACGCCTGCTACCTATTGGGACACCTTTGTAAAAACTGAAAAACCTTTGGTCATCGTCCCTATTTAAACAAGTTAGGAGTTTTCTCAATTTTTTCATAGCTCAGCAAATTAAAAAGAATAGCTGTGAAAGAGATATTTTACTTTTTATTAACAACCAGGTCACTAATGAGACATTATCTCCCATGGGTAGCTTATTCCCTGATTGCCGCAACGCTAAGTGTTTCCTCTTTGAATGCTTCCGAAGATGCTATTCCGGAGGATATGCAAAAAATTATGCATCAGGAAAAATACGATCATTCCTTTTGGGGTGTATATGTAAAGGACTTGCAGACCGGTGAGATCCTGTATGATTTAAACTCGGACAAATTATTCTCACCGGCTTCTACCACTAAATTATTCTCTGTATCAGCTCTCTTGAATGCATTTGGCGACGACTACCGCTTCAAGACTCCCGTTTTTGCCTCCGGCAAGGTCAGTAATGGAAAATTAGAGGGCAGCCTTATTTTAGTGGGCCAGGGCGACCTTACGATGGGCGGACGGCAGCCTAATGCCGATACGATTGCGTTCACAAAAATGGACCATATCGTTGCCAATCAGGTACCTGGAGCAATTTTAACTAAAGAAGACCCCCTGCAAGGCTTTAATGATCTTGCCAAACAGGTGTCAAAAAGCGGCATTAGAGAAGTTACAGGAGATGTGGTCATTGATGATAGCCTTTTTGAAATAGTAGAGAAACGGGATATGATTATCACTCCCATCATGATCAACGAGAACTTAATCGACCTAGTCCTAAATCCTACAGAGGTAGGTGAAATTGCCAATTTGAAATGGCGTCCCCAAGTTCCAGGATACAAAATCGATAATCAGGTCAAAACCGTTTCAAAAGATCAGAAGCTCGATATCACGATAACTTCGGATGATTCAGGCCAAAATATCGTTTTGAAAGGTACTATCCCTCAAGGACAGCATAATATTGTACGCACGTCCTCCATCAAAGATCCTAAAGCCTTCGCTCGTACGGCATTCATTCAAGCCTTGCAACAAAATGGTGTTAAAGTGGCTTCTGCCGATAAGAAGCCTTCAGAAGACCTCACCTTAAAGTCTTTTAAGGATCCTCAACAAGTCGCTTTATGGACTTCTCCCCCCTTATCTCAATATGCCAAACTTATTCTAAAAGTGAGTCACAATTTAGGAGCTAACTTGGTTCCCTTGTTGCTTGCTTCCCACGACGGCAAAAAAACATTTAATGAAGGCATGCAGTTGATAGGGAATTTTGTCATAGGGCAGGTTAAGATTTCGCCCAATGCTTTTGTTTTGGTTGATGCGGCTGGAGGTAATGAGAATCGCTTCACACCTCAAGCTGAGATTAAACTTTTAGAATACAGTCATAATCTACCTAAAGAAAAATTTGAGCGGTTCTTTGATGCATTGCCTATTCTAGGTGTGGATGGATCTTTAGAGGATTTTGGAAAGAATACTCCTGCAGTGGGTAAAGTGCGTGCAAAACCGGGCACAGGTGTTTCTATTAATCTTGCTACACAGCGTTTATTCCTCATAACGCAAGCATTAGCAGGGTATGTCGAAGGGAAAAATGGACATTTGTATGCGTACATTGTTGTCACTAATAATGCCGATATGTCGACAATTGAAGATGTTTTTGCCATGTTTGAAGATGATAGCCAGCTTTCCAATTTGATTTATGAGCATACAGATTCAAAGAAGTGAGCTATTTGCTAGGTAATAAGAAAGTTTGGATAGGTCTATTCCATTCAAACCTTGACAATCTTTCATAAAAACTCAAATGTGAAGTTTAGGCACATTATCCATGCGGAGTTTAATATTATGCAGAATAAAAACATTACTCTCTCTCTCTTGGCAGCTAGTATAGCACTCAGCGGATCATTACATTCCGACTATTGGGATTCTTCTGTCCAGACGTATGCAAATAACACGACCGTCGTTACCAATCCTGATGGTTCCACTGTGCAAATAGAGCCGGATGGCACTAAGATTATCAAAACTCCAGATCACACAGTCATTAGAATAAAGCCTGATGGCACAAAATTCATTCAAGGAACAGACGGTGCTTCCATCCAAAAATTTCCTGATGGCAAGAAGATTATCTCCAAACCTGACGGAACTTCTGTGCAAATAAATGTGGATGGATCAAAAGTTATTAGAAACGCAGACGGCACGACTATCAAAATTCGAGCAGGCGACGATTAAATAAAGGGGAATATCCACTTTATTATTGTCGAGTTTATTTACCGAGTGAGTTAGTATAAACCTAGACGCGATTAATTACATATTATGAAAAATATTCAGTTTAGCTTCCACGCCGGTCCTTCTTCTTCCCTTCTCCTTTTACTTCTTACTTTTGCTCTTTTTTCTTCCTACACGCTGGTTGTAGCTGAAGAGAAAATCTGCAGTTTTTCCAGTTTTACTAAAGGGTGTTATGAGGTAGTAGATGTCTTTGTGGAAGAAGATACCGTCCAAATCACTCTTTGTCTGCCAATCCATTTCCGTAAAAAAATTGAGAAACGTAAAGAGAAGTTCAAATCCTCAGCTTTATCCCTTGATGGTGTGTATGCTGAAATCCTTTATTCCGATTCCGCCCCTGATAACTCAGAATACTACACAATCACTGCTAGAGTATGCAAAATTGATTATTCAAATTCCACTCTTACCCAGATATCCAGCGGTGACAGAGTAAGTATTGGGATGCTTTCCAAAAACCCCCATAAATGGCTGCTTAACGGCACGCCCGTAGGGACGGTCAAATTGGTAGAAAAAGCTATTGCAAAAGATCACCTACAAACAAAAGAACTTCTGTTCGAATGTTCTGAAGAGATTTTTGCGAAAATCAAAAATCTTGAGTACATTGGATTGAATGCTTCAGGCCTCACGATTGTAGAGTCTTACAATACGGCAGGACGCTATTTCTTCTCCATTCACGCGGGCAAAACCACGATAGAGAAAACTAAGTTTGATGACGAGGTCTTGCCCTTGGGTACTAAGTTTACCTTAACTCTTCCTGCATCTGCTGCTATGGCTCATTCCTCTTCATTCTAGCTATCCTTTCCTAGAAATAAGAAATTAAAATTTTCTATATCGAGTTGTTCTTTCAAATAATTGATAGATAATTTATCTCCAATTGAATTCGGGTTATCGCATTACCCGTAGTGCGATGAAATATTCTTAGGAGTCTTTGATGCGTGAACAAATCATTTTCGCTTTGGATAAAAATCTTGGTTTCCCTATTGAAGATCCAAAATGGCAAGCGTTTTTCAACAAACATAATATTGTTCTGAATCACTACCTCGATATGAAGAAAATGACTGCTGACCTGCAGCAAAATCCCATCGGATTATCCTATCTTCCTACTGCGAACTACTATTATTTAAGGAACAACGAATCCTATACTCCTGTAGCGAATGCTTTGTTCACTGCCAACCAAACCAGTCATATTAGTAGCGTGCTGGTGGTTTCAAAGAAAAGTAATATCAACTCCTTGGATGAGCTTAAAGATAAAAGGTTGGGTTATATAAATTTATTTTGCACCTCCAGCTATTTCGCACCGGCTATTCTATTATGGCAAAATCATTACTCCATCGATAATTTCTTTTCAAAATTACAAGAAGTAGGCGCTTGGCAGCGACAGGTGGATGCGGTAATAGCAGGAGAAATCGACGCTACAATGGTTCAGGAAGATATTTGGCATAAATTACCTGAAAATGCTGAAAAGACAGAAATCTTAGGTAAAGTGGATAATCTTCCTTCCCCTCTGCTCATTTGCTCTAAACAATTAGATCAAAAAATAAAAGACGAATTAACAGCTTTACTATTTCACTACACTCCTAAAGCATCTCCAGAGGCATTATTTAACGGGTTCATACCTTACCATGGAGAACTTGTGCACGCCTTCTTCGACAACTCCGAGAAGGCATTTAAAATTAAATCAGCTTCTTTGCATTAGTTTTTAATAAAATGTAAAATCTGTGAGCTTACTTCGGTGGAAGGATAGCTATCGACCATTCTTCCGTTCTCTAAAAGATAGGCTTTGTCCAAAAGTTGTGAAGCAAATGACATATCCTGCGTAGATATGACGATGCATTTTCCTTCTTTACGTAAGTTCTGGATCAGATGGCTAAGGAGCTCCGTATTCTGCGGATCCAAGGCAGAGGTAGGCTCATCAAATAAAAAGATATCCGAATCTAAGGCTAGAGCGCAGGATATCGCTATGCGTTGCTTTTGTCCTCCGGATAGGTTATGCGGGTAAGAATTTGCATAATTTCCCATTCCTAATGAATCTAAAACTTGCATCGCTTTTTCTTCTGCGTCCCTTCTGCTGAAGCCTTTTATCAATTCTAAAGGTTTTACGCAGTTTTGGAGTGCTGTCATGTGCGGAAAAAGTGGGTAGGATTGTGCTATATAATTCACGATACGTGCCCGCGATTTAGAATCTAAGCTGTTAAGCGCCTGCCCATCATAGGATATTTCCCCTTCATAGCTGTTTTCCAGTTGTGCAATACAGCGTAGTAGGGATGTTTTCCCGGATCCGCTTTTTCCTAATAGAAGGGTAATGCTCCCTCTCTTCATCTCCACTGTGATGCTGTCTAAAATTTGCTCGCGGTTTCTTCCCTTGAACAGTGAAATATTCTTAAGCGTTAACATAATTCATCTTCCTTTCAAGCAGTCTGGCTGCAAGTGTTATTCCCCCTGACAATGCGATATAAAATACGGCAAGCGTCAAATAGATCGTTAACGGTTCCATCTCTCTGGAAACGATATTCATTCCCACACGGGTCAATTCTAGTAATCCGATGGAGGAGAGGATAGCGGTACTCTTAAGCAAGGCTTCCAGCTCATTCGTCATAGCAGGAAGGATGTTGCGTAGAGTTTGAGGTAAAATAACAAAGCGCACACACTCTTTTGTAGTATATCCCAAAGTAGACGCTAGTTCCCATTGCTCTATAGGAATTGAATTAATACCGCAGCGAATAACTTGGGTCATATAGCCGGATGAGCATACCCCCAAAGCGAAAATAGAAGCTGTCATAGCGTCCAAATCAATTTGCAAGATATCCGGCAGGACAAAATAGACAATCAATAGCTGAACATAAAATGGTACGGCCCTTAGGATAAAAGTGAATGTTTCTAGAATCCACGGTAACACCCGAAAACGCTGTCTTAAACGTTCACAAGTCATAATCCCCATACAACTGCCTAATACAAGGCTCAGCACACCTGCAGCTAAAAGTATCTGCAGGGTAAGCCATGCCCCTTTTGCTAAAAGGGGCATGGAACGCAGGATCAAATCAAAGGAGAATATTTCCATTTTTCACTTCCCCTCTAGATTCCATTTTTTCTCAAGCTCTGCAATCACCCCTTCTCGACGTAACTCGTCAATAGCAGCACGCACCTGCACAGCTAATTGGGGATTCTTCTTTTGGATGCAAATTCCATTTCCTAAGGATTGCTCGGACTGCGGTAACGGTATCTCCATCACTTTCATCTGCGGAAATTGCTTCTGCAGAGTCGCCACTAGCGAGCTATCTACAAGGATAGCAGTAGACTTGCCATACCGGATTTCCATCATAGCATCCAACACCTTGTCTACCTGTTTAAGGCGCAGCCCTTTTACATTTTGCGCGAAGCTCTCTTGAAAAGAACCGGCTTCTACACACACGATGTTTTTAGGATCATTGGCTAAATCTTGAATACTAGAAACGCCATCGGGGATTTTGTTCCAAAAAATAAGCGGCATGGTTGTTATGGTTTCCCCTTGGTAGAAAACCATCTCCATTTGTTTTTGCCGTTCTTCTGTGATAGAAATTGCCCAAATCAATAAATCCACCTTCCCTTGTTTTAGTGAAAGCATCAACGAGGGCATACTTCCCAAGTCTTTAAATACAAGTCTCCTGTTGAGTTTGGCCGCTAATGCTTTTGCAATATCGATATCAAAGCCCACCATTTCTCCTTTTTCATCTAAGCTGACAAAAGGGGCATAAGCTGTCGTGGTACCCACCACAAGATTTTCGGCTTGCAAGCCGCTAAATACACATGTCAAGCATGCGAGTATATACGCAAATGATTTGAACATAAAAGTTCTCCAAAAAATGTAATTTTAAATAAGCAAAAAAAAAATACTGCCTAGTGATGCTATTTAGGTGAGGACTAGCTCCCTAAAAATCAAAGGGCAAAAAATTATTTAGGATTGAATTAATGAGAATGATGATGGAAATGAAGAGAAGTAGAAACGATGGACCATGTAGAAAGGGACCATGCTGAGGAAACATCTAGGTTATAATTTGCAAAATATTTTCTATTCATCTCTCTTCTCCGTTATGGAAAAATACAACTTCATCATAACTGCCTTAATAATAAAGCTCAATATTAATACTATTAATCCCGTGTTTGCACAGCTGTGGGATTAAATTTGTGCGAGGCCGCCATCGACAAAATGCTCTATTCCATTCACGTAACTATTGTCGCTTGATGCTAGAAATAATGCCGCTTTTGCTATTTCTTCGGGGATACCTACACACCCTAAAGGGACTTCTAGTAACTTTACCTTCAAGATTTTTTGACATAGGAAACCCCAATAATATACTCTTAGTTACCTTAACGTAAAATCCGGGAAATAAAATGGAAAATAAAATTACAATTTATGTTTATAGCAAATGTTCCACCTGTCAGAAAGCGCTGCGTTTTTTAGATCAGAAACTAGGAAAGAGTGCCTATATACAAAAAGAAATTACACTTACTCCCCCGAATGTAAAAGACTTGCAGAAGATGTTGCAATTCCAAAACGGAAACTTAAAAAAACTTTTCAACACTTCAGGGCAGCTTTACAGGGAAATGCAGCTGAACCTTAAATTAGATTCCATGCCGTTGGATTCCGCATTGAAAATGCTTTCACATAATGGAATGTTAGTAAAACGCCCCTTTTTGCTGGGCAAGGATTTTGGGCTTCTAGGCTTCAATGAATCTGTATGGGGAAAAGCCCTAATGAATTGATTTTATTTATCTTATCGAATACAAAACAGTAAAGTTAATATTTCAACAAGGAAAGTACAATGCGTTGCATAGACAGTTTCAAAAAAAAGATATTTTTATTTGCTGCTTTGTCTTTCCTTGCCATTACGCCAGCTGATGCATGTACCCGCGTACTTTATACCGGAGATGAAAATACTGTCATCACAGGCCGTTCTATGGACTGGACTGAAGATATGTATTCTGATATTTGGGTCTTCCCACGCGGAATGGACCGCAGCAGCGGAGGGCATTCCCGTTCATTTTCCTGGACTTCCAAATATGGCAGTGTGATTACAGCAGGCTATAACGTAGCCTCCGCCGATGGTGTGAACGAAAAAGGTTTAGCAGCTAATCTCCTCTATTTAGCGGAATCGGATTACGGCAAACCTGACAATTCCAAACCGATACTTTCGATTAGTTTGTGGGCACAGTATGTGCTAGATAATTTCGATAGCGTTGCCGAAGCAGTCACAGAGTTAGAAAAAAACTCATTCCAAATTGTAGCACCGACCATACCTAACGGCGAACCGGCACAACTGCATCTATCCCTTTCAGATCCTACTGGCGACTCGGCAATCTTTGAGTATGTTGAAGGTAAACTTGTTGTTCACCATGGCAAAGAGTATACTGTGATGACTAACTCGCCTTACTATAATCAGCAGCTCGCACTCAATTCATACTGGGAAAATATTGGCGGGACAGTATTTCTACCAGGAACTAACAGAGCTGCAGACCGTTTTGCTAGAGCATCTTTCTTCCTCAATGCAGTCCCTAAAAAGATCGATCCAAACTTCATTAATGCTGTCCCAGAAAAAAAATTCGAATTCCAAGCTGTTGCTAGCGTGTTAAGTATCATGCGCAGTGTCAGCGTTCCATTAGGAATCACTACACCCAATCAACCTAATATTGCCTCAACCCTGTGGAGGACGATTACCGATCATAAGGGCTTAATCTACTATTTTGATTCATCGACTTCTCCCAATGTGTTTTGGATTCCTTTAGCAGAGCTAAACTTTAGCAAAGGCGCTTCCGTCCTAAAACTGAAGATTGCCGGAGGGCATTATTATTCAGGCAATGCCAGCGGTAATTTGGTAGAGGCTAAACCTTTCGAGTTCCTTCCGGCTACTCCCTAAGATTTAGGCCTGAAGAATAGGCAAGGATGCCGTTAACGAAAGTACCTATAACTTGCATGTCCAATAGTTTTTTTGGATCGCAAGTCATCAAGTTTTCAGGAAGTATGACTATATCCGCCAACTTTCCCTTCGTCAGCGAACCTAATTCATTTTCTCTAAAGCAGGCGTAAGCTGCATTGAGTGTATAGCTTTTGATAGCTTCGTTTCGGGTCATTTTCTGCTTGGGATACCACCCATCTGCAGGCAAGCCTTGATGGTCCTGGCGGGTAATAGCGGCGTGGATTCCCCAAAGGGGATTAAAATCAGCGACAGGCGCGTCCGAGCCGCTTGCTATTATTGCACCCGTGTCTAAAAGGTCCCGCCACATAAAAGCCTGGTCTGCGCATCTTTGATTTCCAATCCGCTCTTCAATCCAAGGCATATCATCGATGGCATGCAATGGCTGCATAGATGCAATTACACCTTCTTGGCCAAAGCGAGAAACGTCTTCTGGCTGTAATAGCTGTGCATGTTCAATGCGCCAGCGCAAAGCTTCCACGCCTAACTTCTCATAAAGATTCAAAGTTTGGTGGTTGGCAAGATCTCCTATAGCATGGACAGCCATTTGAAAACCACGCGATTTGGCCGCCTCCATGACTGAAAAAACATCCGCTTCGTTCCAATAGAGGAGACCATTTGTGCTGGCGTCATCTTGGTAAGCTTTCTTAAGTGCGGCTCCTCTAGATCCTAACGCACCGTCCATCCATAGCTTTAGGCAGCGCATCTCTAGAAAAGGCGAATAGGTCTGCGGCTGTAGGAAATGTGAAAGGTCATCTAATGATCTGATAGCACCCATCATATAAATACGCACTTTCAGGGCGTTTTGGGAAGCCAAAAACTTATATACTTCCGCCTCTTTATCCGAGACTGAAGCATCATGCACCATCGTGATGCCTTTTTGCAGGCATTCTTTTAATACTTCTAAGATCAATTCTTCCGACTGTTCCAAACTTAAGGGGGGAAGCCGCGAGTAAAGAAGGTGAATGGCCTTTCCCAGCAATATACCGGTTGGATTTCCGTCGCGGTCTCTTTCTATAATCCCCCCTACCGGATCGGGAGTTTCTGCATCTATCCCGCAATCCTTTAGTGCGCTTGAATTGGCCCAGATTAGATGAGTATCTTTACGTATCAGAACCACAGGGTTGTGCGGAGCTATTGCATCTAAATCAGCAGCATGCGGTCTTCTAGGATGGGGCCACTCCGCTTCATCCCAGCCTGTTCCTGCTATCCATTCACCCGGAGCGCAGGTACGAGCATGTGATGAGATTTTCTGCAAAAGTGTGGCTTTATTCATCGCCTGCAGGTTAAGGAATTTTAGCGTTTTGCCTCGATGCAAAATATGAGCATGGGAGTCTATAAAACCTGGATAGCCATAAGCTCTTTTGATATCAATAACGCGTGTTCCCGGTCCTATCCATGCACGGCTTTCGCTCTGTTCGCCCACCCATAAGATTCTTTGGCCTTTGATTGCTAAAGCCGTTGCTATCGGTAGCGTATCATCTTGCGTTATGAAAGTGCCGTTATAGAGAAGGATGTCTGAACTGGTATTTTCTGAAGACATCTAACACTCCTGCAACAAATAAATTGAATGTTAACAAGAATTTTAGATTAAGTAGATAGCCATTCGAAGGGACAGAGACAGAACTTCAAAAGTTGTTTAGCTTTAGCGTTTGCGGCGCCGCGTAGTTGAGTTGCTTCCCATCCCCCTGCAATAAGCATTCTCATTATTACTACTCAGTGATTTTCAGGAGTCGTGCAGCATTTTTATAAGCAACTTTTTCACGTACAGATTCGGAAATAGTAGCTTTTTCAATAAATTGAGCAGCGATTTCAGATGACTCGTATGGATAATCCACAGAGAACATCACGTTATTTTCACCCATTTCATTAATAGAGCAAATCAAGGAGTTATTAGAGCATACTCCGGAGGTGGTAATGTAAATATTTTCTCTGATATACTGAGAAGGGAGTTTTTTTAACGGTTTGTCATGTTTTAGGATTTTCCAACGGCTGTCAAAGCGCCAAATAAGAAAAGGGAGAGTTTCACCCATATGCCCTAAAATAATTTTTGCAGCTGGAAAACGATCAAAAGTTCCACTGACAATCAACCTGAGGGCATGTGTTGCCGTTTCAACCATCCACCCCCAAAAAGCGCCATTAAGTTCAGGACGATCTTTGTAACTATGGGGAGAAATAAGCGGGCTACCTGGGTGAATATACACAGGGACATCCAGCTCTTGAATCTTTTCCCAAAAAGGGTGATAGATTTCTTCGTCCAGATACCTATCCTGTGTCTGGCCATTGACCAGCACTCCCACAAACTTCAGCTCTCTAATACAGCGCTCTAACTCCTTTACAGCTGCTTTGGGGTCTTGCATCGGCAGTTGTGCAAATCCCCTAAAACGTTTGGGATTAGCGGCGATTTTCTCTGCTAAATAATCATTAACTTTTGGAGCTAGTTTGAGGGCGGTCGGAGTGTCAAGTTCACCTTGCAAGCCGGGATCTGTAAGGGATAGAACCGCGATATCGATGCCAGCTTTGTCCATTTCTTGGATACGTATCTCTCCTATATCTAGCAAGCGTGTCTTAAAATCCTCAACGTCTTTTGCATCCATGACTTTGAAATCAGCCTTGCTAGTATAAGGGAGAAAATCATCATTCACGAAATGCTCTTCAAGGGCTATTTTTTTCATATATAACCTTAGTTAAAAATGTAGTTAGCGGCTAAGCCCTTCTTGTTGCTTTAATTGACGTTTCATCAGCTCTTCTTGCTGCTGGATAGCGCGAAATTTGACCTTGTCAGTTTGAGTCATCTGCCCCCGCGGCTGGTAAGAACCTTGATCGCTATTGAGCGTCTTATTTCTTAATTGATCAAAATTACGCAAAATAGCTCCTTGCTGCTGGCTAGGGCCAATACCGTACCCGCCAGGCGGAGGGGCATAGGAAGGACTGTAATAACCGCTTTGATTCGGAGGAACATTAACATTGCTGTTGGGATAAGCATTGTTAGGAGAATTGTAGCTTGGGTATGTCGTGTTTGGATAGGTATTAGGAGGAGGAGGCGTTGTATAGTTAGGGTTCACCTGGTAGGTATTAGGAGGATTGGTGTAATTGGGGTTTGCGGCGGGGTAAGTGTTGGCATTAGGGTAATTGGGATTAACATAGGTGTTGGTTTGGTAGGAATTAGGAGCGTACGTATTGTAAGCCGGTGGAGCTCCCTGCCCAGGAGGAGGTACGCCGTAATTCTGATAATAGTTGTAATTTGAAACAGGGTAATAGTCTGAGTTGACTGAGTTAGGCTGTACGTTATAATTTTGATAGTCTCTCCACTTCTGTTCCATATTATTGGAACTGCTGCTTCGGCGGATAGGAGTTACAACTTGGGATTGTTGTGGATACGTGTTTGCGTTTGGATAATAGACGTTGCTTTGCTGGGGGGCTGCAACAGTCGTATTAGCCGCATATTCTTCTGCATAAAGGTTACTTAGCGCCAAAGATCCGCATAAGAATAATAAAAGATGACGCATTTTTACCTCATTCTATGACTAGGTTTATTCGATTTTGAATATATTACTTTACATTTTTTTTCTAGAATTTGTTAGAAAGAAAGAAGTTTTGAAAAAAATTCCACTTCACAATAAATGGGGTAAAAATGTTTCGCGTCCCTGGAAAAGGCTTAAAATGGCTAAGTTACTGCTGCCTGTTCGCATTGCTAGGCTGCAGCTCAGTCGATGAAAAATCTGAAACAAATGAAAAGAACGAACAAAATGCGACTTTCAAGAATAAGAAACCTAACATTATCGTGATCTTGTCAGATCAGGAACGTTATCCCACACATTGGCCGGCTGATTGGGCCGAGAAAAATCTTAAAGCCAATGCTCGCCTTAGGCAGCATGGACTCTCATTTAAAAGGGCCTATACAGCCGCCTGTGAATGCACCCCTAGCCGTGCAGTCATCTACTCAGGCGAGCATTACCCTATTAACAAAGTCCCCCGTACGCCACCGGAAGGGAAAGGACTGCCTTCAGATAACGAACTTACAGATATCGGTTCCGTGCTGAAAAACCATGCCGGGTATGATGTTGTATGGAAAGGCAAATGGCATCTAAGCTCCCCATTAGAAGGCGGCCATGCATGGACCGAAAAGGACATAGCCAATATCCAAACACGGTACGACCTCTACAAATGGAATCCGCCTGATGCAGGTACTGCTATTACAGAAAACATCAAACAGAGTGATGGAACTACATACAATGGTCTGAAAACGCTTGGCGGCGGATGGGCCAATAATGATGGCCGTTACTTAGAAGGGATGACCCCAGGGGATGACAAGCAAACGCCTGGCTTTGGAGGAAGTATCTTAGAATATATTGATAGTATAGCTAAAACGCCTCCTGAAGAACGTAAACCCTTCTGCATGTTCATTTCTTTTGTTAATCCCCATGACGTCTGGGTCTACCCCAAGCACTGGAAAGATGCAGGCTATGATAAAAGTGAATTTGCAGATTTAGGTATTACGCTACCTCCAAACTACAATGACGACTTAACAACCAAGCCTTCAGTACAGCTTAAGGCACGCAATGCCTTCAACAAAGAATCTCCACTTAAAAATCAGAACGAAGAGAAAGAATATATTAACTTTTATGCTTATCTCACTAAACTGGCGGATAGTAAAGTTAACTCCGTCTTAGATGCGTTAGATGCTGCTGGCCTCCGTGAAGATACAATCATTATTAGGACGGCAGACCACGGAGAATTAGGCCTTTCCCATGGAATGAGGGAAAAAGCCTACACAGTCTATGAGGAAGTGACACATATCCCCTTCATCGTATCTAATCCAAAACTATATCCCTCCGCAAAAACGACGGATGCCTTCTATTGCCATTTAGATCTATTACCCACGATTGCAGAACTAGCCCAGGTTCCAGATTTTAAGAAATTTGGCAAAGGGACAAGCGTCGTTCCCGTATTGGAAAACCCTGCTGCTTCAGTGCAGGATTCTATTCTGTTCACTTACGACGACGTATTCTTCTTACCGGATGATGTTCCGGGAGGACATATCCGTGCTCTGCGCGAAGGTGATTGGACCTATGCTGTCTACTATTCAGAGAATGCTACCAACTTTGAATATGAGATGTACAATATCAAAGATGATCCAGGTCAGTTAAAGAACCTTTTACACGGAACTGTCAAACCGGAAAATGCCGCTGAAGCCCGTAGGCTGCATGTAAAACTAAAAGAAAAAATCGACCACGCAGAAGCACTCCCCAAAGACTTTGCCTGGCCGAAAGCTCCTTTTGGATAGCAGAGATAATGAGGAGGAAGAAAAACCTTCCTCCTCAGCCTATTCTAATGGGTATGCATAGGAGATGGAGATTTTCCAGCTTCCGTCGGGCTGCTTTTTAAAAACATCCAGACCTTTCTCCTTTATCTGAATAGCCCCCACTTTACCCTTCTCAGAAATGTTCAATGTCCATATCAACCTTACGATTGCAACATCCTCACTCAGAATAACTTGTTCAATTTCAGGTTCTTGATACTGAAAATCCTTGCTAGGATCATTTAAAATTTTAGAAAGATGGCTGCACATCTCAGCATAATTGCGGTCAGCGGTACCAGGATATACCGCTACTAGATCTGAAGCAAACAAACCGCATACATCTCGGATGTTCCTCTGATTAAATGCTTTTGGCCACTTGTTTAATCTCTCAACTATCTCTATTTGAGGATCGGCCAAAAGCTGCGACAAGAATGAAATAAAACAAACAGCGAAATAAAAAACTGACTTAGCAGTGGGGTTAGACATTCTTTTCTCTTACTTTGCTAATTTATTTTTTTTGTTTATATATAAGGAAATTATATAAAAAAGGCTCTATGTACTATAAAACTATTTCTCCACTGCTGGCCCTCCTTGCCTGCGTAGTTTTCATTTCAGGATGCGACCGCAAACTGAGTGTGCATAATGCAGATGTGGGTGAAGTTGAACTCGCTTATTACACAAGAGGAAGCGGCGACCCCCTTCTTATGATCATGGGCTTCAGAGGCACCATGTCCTACTGGGATCCAGCTTTGCTTGAACTTCTAGAAAAAAAATATACCTTGATTCTCTTTGACAACAGAGGTGTAGGCCTTTCTTCTGATACAGAACAAGATATGACCACTATCGACCAAATGGCCGACGATACTGCAGGGCTTATCAAAGCACTCGGCTACTCCAAAGTCCACGTACTAGGTTGGTCTATGGGATCCAGAATTGCTATAGACCTAAGCATTCGTTATCCTGAGCTTGTCAATGGGCTCATCCTCTGCTCCCCCAATCCGGGAGGACAGCACCAATCCAAACGTACTGACAACGACTATAAGGTACTAACAGCCGAAACACTTTCACAAGAAGAAGGGTTATCGCTGATCTTCCCCAAAACAATGGAAGGTGAACAGGCATCTAAATCCTTCGTGGAGCGTATCACCAAAGCCGTCATTGACGGAAGGGTACCGGAAGATATCAATGTTAAAGCTGAAACTATCATACGACAGGTACGTGCATTGCAGCTTTGGGATGAGAGCGAAGAATATTATGATAAATTGCCTACCATTAAATCCCCCACTCTTGTCGCAGGCGGACTCATGGACGTCTTGGATAGTCCGGAAAACGTCCAGACAGTAGCTAATAGAATTCCCTTTGCTTGGGCAGCATTTTTTCCCGGTGCAGGACATGATTTCCTTTCACAGGACTACAAACACTTTGCAGAACTAGTCATACTATTTTTAGAAGCCAATAGAATATAAACCAATGAAACAAAACATTCCTATGCGTACTATTTATAAACTTTCCCTACTTCTATTAGTCCTTGTCCAATCCTTAACCGGTTTGGAAGAAACGCAAAGCCATGCCATACACGATGTGATCAACAGTTACGTCGATGCGTGGAATCATCATGAAGGAGTAGGATTCGCCGATAACTATACCGAGGAAGCAGACTTTGTAAACATCTACGGCATGCATTTTATTGGCAAAGCGGAAATTGAGGAAAGACACCAACGTATACTGCAAACATTTTTAAAAGGGTCTGTCTTTGAAGTCCTTTCTACTCAATTGCGTGAAGTCAAACCCGGCTTTGTTATCGCAATCGTTCACTGGAGAGTAGAAGGTTTCCGTAGTCGTAATACCCCTCACGCACCGGGGCAAAAACGGGAAGGAATCTTCTCCCATGTATTTGTCAATAACAACGGTAAATGGGAAATCACTTCCTCCCAAAACACGTTACTCCCCTTTAACTAATCCCCTAAGCAAAGACTATTTAATCCTAATCACTTTAGAGTAGACAGCTAAAATCGAGTGAGGTAAAAACAAGAAAATATTTTAAACTGTAAGCAAAGACTAATTAAAGATGAGCAAAAAATATTTCTTCTTCCTTCTCGCTCTATTTTTGATAGCAATAGCCTTTTGCGTCCTTCCTTTTATCTTTAGCGATTATATAGCGATGTTGAACCCCAAAGGTATCATCGCACTCAAAGAAAAAAAGCTGATGCTTATAGCAACAGCCCTCATGCTTATCGTCGTTATCCCGGTATTCATCTTAACTGTATATGTAGCCTGGAAGTATCGCGCCGGAAATACCAAAGCTGAATATGATCCTAATTGGAATCATAGCATTCTTGCTGAAACAGTTTGGTGGGGCTTTCCCTTTATCATCATTGCCATTCTTTCAGTCTATGCCTATGAAAGCAGCCATGAACTAGATCCCTACCGCCCGCTACAAAGCGAGACAAAACCGCTGCGTATCCAAGTCGTCGC
This sequence comes from Parachlamydiales bacterium, assembly GCA_041671045.1. Taxonomy (NCBI): domain Bacteria; kingdom Pseudomonadati; phylum Chlamydiota; class Chlamydiia; order Parachlamydiales; species Parachlamydiales bacterium. Next base: position 11,996 of record JBAZCF010000005.1, on the reverse strand, counting down.
CTTGCAATGGAAATGGCTTTTTATCTATCCCGAACAAAATGTTGCCACTGTAAATTTCATTCAGTTTCCTGAAAAAACCCCTATCAATTTTGAGATTTCCGCTGATGCCCCCATGAACTCTTTTTGGATTCCGCAGCTGGGAGGGCAGGTCTATGCTATGCCTGGGATGACAACCAAGCTACATCTGATTGCAGATGAACAAGGCCTCTTCAGCGGCTATTCAGCAAACATCAGCGGTGTGGGCTTTGCAGGAATGACTTTCAAAGCTCAAGCAAGCTCTGAGGAAGACTTCAACAAATGGGTTGCAGACGTGAAAAAATCTACCGAAAAACTTAATGTCGATTCCTACAAGAATCTTGCAGAACCTTCCAAAAACAATCCGGTCGCTTCTTTTGTGTTAGACAAACCAGACCTCTTTGAATGGATTGTCATGCTTCCCATGCACTCAGGGGATCAACCCCAAACCACAGCGTCTAAACAAGCCAAAGATGCAGAGTAACTAAATGGAACCCTTCGGAAAATTATCTCTTCAAGCATTCCAGCACGATGGAATTGAAGCTAGCGTCAGTGTGGGAATAATTATTGCCGCTATCATCATTACCGCCATGTTGTTTTATTACAACGGATGGCGAGGACTATGGTTTAAATGGCTTACTTCCTTAGATCCCAAAAGAATCGGAAGGATGTATCTTATTGTATCCCTTCTGATGCTATTTAAGGGTGTTGTCGATGCGATAATGATGCGTGCCCAACTCGCACTGTCCGTGGGTGATTCATATGGCTTTTTATCTTCATCGCACTTTCAGCAGATCTTTAGCGCCCACGGCACTACAATGATATTTTTTGTGGGAATGGGTGTAGTCTTTGGGTTGCTCAATATCATAATCCCTCTTCAGATAGGAGCCCGGGACGTTGCTTTTCCCTTTTTGAATGCCCTAAGCTTCTGGCTATTTTGTGTGGGAGCTATCTTAGTGAATGTTTCTTTGATGATAGGAAATTTCACCGGCAGTGGTTGGCTGAGCTATCCCCCTTTGTCAGGCTTGAAGTACAGTCCCGATGTGGGAGTAGATTATTGGATTTGGAGTGTCCAAATTGCAGGCATAGGTAGCTTGATGTCAGGCATCAATTTTATTGTGACCATTCTAAAGATGCGCGCCCCCGGAATGACGTTAATGAAAATGCCTATGTTCACCTGGAGTGCTTTAAACAGCATGGTCCTCGTTATCTTCGCATTTCCTATTCTAACTGTTACCTTAGCTATGTTAGCGTTAGATCGGACTTTTGGCATGCATTTCTTTACTTCAGAGGCAGGCGGCAATCCGATGCTGTACGTCAATTTGATTTGGGCTTGGGGACATCCGGAGGTCTATATCCTTATGCTTCCCGCCTTTGGCATATTTTCAGAAGTAGTCTCCACATTTTCAGAGAAAAGCCTTTTTGGCTATGTCTCTATGGTATGGGCTTTGATAGCCATCACATTCCTTTCCTTTATCGTTTGGCTGCACCACTTTTTTACGATGGGTGCGGGCGCCAATGTCAATGCATTCTTCGGCATCATGACAATGCTGATCGCCATCCCTACAGGTGTTAAAATCTTCAACTGGCTCTTTACCATGTATCGGGGGCGCATACATTTCAGAACACCTATGCTTTGGTTTTTAGCTTTCATCTTTGTTTTCTCTACCGGGGGCATGACCGGCGTCCTGATGTCCATTCCTCCAGCAGATTTCCAAGTTCATAACAGCCTATTTTTGATCGCCCACTTCCATTCTATGGTCATCGGAGGAGTCTTATTCGGCTTTTTTGCAGGCTACTCCTACTGGTTCCCTAAATTACTCGGGTTCAAGCTGAATGAAAGAATAGGTGTTTACGCCTTTTGGTTTTGGTTTATTGGCTTCCTGGTAGCTTTCATGCCTCTATATATCTTGGGGATGATGGGCGCCACCCGCCGTATAGATCACTACGACAATCCGGGATGGCAGCCATTCTACCTTGTCGTTACACTAGGCGTCGTATTGATTATTATCGGTGTCATCTTGCAGAACTTGCAGCTTATTGTAAGTATTGTTCAACGTAAAACGAATAGAGATTTTACGGGTGACCCCTGGAATGGCAGAACATTGGAATGGTCTATACCTTCCCCTCCTGCCTTTTATAACTTCGCTGTGATCCCCGAAGTGCACGAACGTGATGCTTTTTGGCAAATGAAACAGAGCGGCAACTATCCTGCTGAGCATCAGGAAATACATGAAATCCATATGCCTAAAAGCACGGCTATAGGTATGTACATGGGGGTAGGAGCATTATTTTTCGGTTTCGCATTTATTTGGCATATCTGGTGGCTAGTGATTGTAAGCTTCTTAGCCATCCTTATCTGCGCAATAATCCGTCTTACAGACGACCACACCGACACATTCATCCCCGTAGAGAAAATTAAGAAGATCGAATTTTCTAAAAGGAATAGACCCGCATGACCGTCAGAAAAGCAGATGCACATAACACTACTGAACTGCAGCTTGAGACCTACCGTAAAGTCGAATTAGGTTTCTGGCTTTACCTAATGACAGACTGTATTTTATTTTCGATGCTTTTTGCCACTTACGGCGTACTGCATACAGGTGTTGCAGATGGCCCTACAGCAAAAGAGATCTTTAGCCTACCTTATGCCTTAGTAGAAACCTTGATCCTCTTAACGAGCAGCCTTACTTGCGGCTTGGCCATGCTTTCCCTCTATAAGAAAAACGCCAACCATGTTGTCATTTGGCTCGCTGTGACCTTTATCCTTGGGGCTTCCTTCTTAGCGATGGAACTAACGGAATTTACCCATATGATAGAGGAAGGACATAGCTGGCAGCAAAGCGCGTTTCTATCCTCATTCTTTACTCTGGTCAGCACCCACGGACTGCATATTACCTTTGGGTTGCTATGGATCTTGGTCATGATCTATCAAGTCCTGAGAAAAGGGCTAACGTACCCTACCTTTAGACGAATGACTTGCTTAAGCTTGTTTTGGCACTTCTTAGATCTTATTTGGATATTCATCTTTACTTTTGTGTATTTAATGGGAGTAAAATAGCAGTGAGACATCCCCCAGAAACTATTGACCTCAATAAAATTGGACCCCACGGTACATTAAAAGACTATATCTTCGGATTTGTCCTATCCCTACTATTGACATTGACCGCATTTTATCTTGCTTCAGAGCATGTTTTTGAAGGCTGGAACCTTGTCCTTGCGATCATAGGGTTAGCTGTCGTTCAATTCATTGTTCAGATGATCTTTTTCTTCCATATCGGAAAAGAAGCCTCTCCGCAATGGAACCTATATTCTTTCCTCTTCATGCTTCTAATCATGTTCATACTTGTCATCGGCACGTTCTGGATCATGTATCACTTAAACTACAACATGGATGAAAATATGAAAATGCCGACCCAAGAAGGAAAGTAGAATGCTTAAAACTTATTATATGCTGACAAAACCGGGCATCATCCTTGGCAATATTGTGACGACTGCAGGTGGATTTGCTCTAGCCTCCAAAGGTCATTTAGACTATCTATTGTTTATGTATACCCTTATCGGACTGGGCCTGGTCATAGCCTCTGCCGGGGTTTTCAATAACTACATAGACCGGGCCATGGATGCAAAGATGGCCCGCACAAAAAATCGCCCTTTAGCAACAGGAGCCATCCCCAATCTAAATGCCCTTATCTTCGGTGCTATATTAGGGATTATCGGTATCTTTGTATTAGGTTACTATACCAATGTGTTAACTGTTTTAGTCACGCTTACCGGCTTTATAGTGTACTTGGTGTTGTATGCCATTTTGAAATACCGTTCTTTCTACGGAACTATTGTCGGCAGTATTGCCGGTGCAGTCCCCCCTGTCGTTGGCTATGCAGCAGCAAGCAATACACTGGATTTAGGTGCCTTAATTTTGTTTACGATCATGTTGCTATGGCAAATGCCCCACTTTTTTGCGATATCTATTTATCGATTAAAAGATTACTCCGCAGCCCAAATTCCTGTTTTACCCCTAGTGAAAGGAATGTATGCGACCAAAGTGCAGATGCTCATCTATATCATAGCATTTATCGTTTCTGCCGTTTCCCTATCTCTTGCAGGATATACCGGGTATGTTTACGGAATTTTTGCATCGTTGCTAGGATTAAGTTGGATGGGTCTATGTATTACAGGATTTGATAATAAGGATAACCAAAATACCCGCTGGGCATACAATATGTTTGTCTATTCCTTAGTGGTGATTATGGGACTATTTATTACTATGCCTTTTGATACGTATAGTTAAAAACTCCAACGATTAACTTGCCATCATACAAACTAACCATTATATTTATTAAAAAATTAATGGTTAGTTATGTTGAATAAATTACTTTTATTATTGGCTTTTCTTTTTACACTCACAGCAAATATACATGCTGAAAACCGCACAAACATACAATCTGACGGCATCACTATCGATGGAAACCAGTACCGTCGTTATGTAAAGTCTGTGGATTACTCCTATGAAATGAAAGGTATCGTAGTCCATCTCACTTTGAGCGATGATACCCAATGGATAGCTCGCTTTTATTATGAAAGGTCTGATGATTTGGATAAGGTGGAAAAGTTGCTTGCTATAGGAACTGAAATCTTCCTACGCTCCAACTTTGGAAGAAGAATATTAGTAGACTCTCAACTTTGTGACTCACCCTATGATCTATTATCTTTCTATCAGAAGATCTATACATCCCACTCATTTCCGCAAGTGATCAAGATTGAAGAAAGACGGCTTGAAGGATCTTGGTTCTATAAAAAAGAATATTACCTTTTTCTCTCCGATAACTCCATTTGGAAAACAACCAGCAAAATTCCATTTAATATTGGAGACCATATCCTAGTTTCACTTACAAAAAATAATGATGAATGGTGTTTGAGCAGAAAAAGTGTATATGAGGGCCCGTTTTTATTTACCCCTATAAATGTTGTATTAACGCCGAAAGAATAAAAATTCACTTTAAATATAAAGAAGCATCATGTTGAACAAAATAACTTTATTACTTGTGCTACTCATTACTTTCGCTTTGAACCTTTGTGCAGATACCATTTCCGTGGATGGAAACCAGTACCGTCGCTATGTAAAGTCTGTGGATTACTCCTATGAAATGAAAGGTATCGTCGTCCATCTCACTTTGAGCGATGATACGCAGGCAACTGCACGTTTGAATTATCAATGGTGCAATTATGGTGAAATTGAAAAAATGCTTGCTATCGGAAATGAGCTATTCACCTACTTTTCAGGTAGAAAACTCATTTTGTACACACCAGATTTTAAGACAAAATTTGATATGTTAACATTCTATCTGAACATAAATTCTCCGGCAGTATATCCCCAAGTGATCAACATTGAAAAAGTACCTCTAGAAAATTCTTGGTTCTGGGAAAAAGAATACTACGTTTACCTCTCAGATAATTCTATTTGGAAAACAACGAGCAGGATTCCTTTTGTTATAGGGGATCGTATCCTCGTATCACTTACAAAAAGTTCAGATAAATGGTGTTTGAGCAGGCCTAACGATAGAGTATACGAGAATCGGTATCTATTTACCCCTGTAAACGTTTCTCTTATAGCTGAGTAAGAACAACTTTAAAGGCTAGTTGGATTTATTATGCGTAATAGACTTCTTTCGAAACTCCATTTGAATGTTAAAATTGCCATTTTTAGCATCTTTATCGGCAAATTTTTCGACCATATGATTACATATTCTCTCAAAATTTGACGAAAAATCTGCTCAAAAATCGTCAACTTTCTCAATCAAAGCGAATTTCGAAAGAAGTCTAATGTTCATGCCCACTTTCTTTAATCCTTAAGATGTGTTTTATACAAATAAGTTAATGCAATCATAGTACAGGAAGGTAAAACCTGTTTTATCCCCCTTACAATCTTTCTGCCATTGTCGGATATATCTATTTCATTAAATCTAAAATGACGCCTGTAATACATTTCATCGTCAGAACTACTCTTATAGTAATTCCAAAGCAACCCTACCCTTTCTATAGTGGCATCAGTATAGTAAACAACTCCTGTCGAGATATTGTAAACTCCAGCAAGTTCTGTGAGCAAAGGAACATATTCCCCCTCAAGTAACCGGTTGGCTGTATGTTCGCATGAAGCTATAATTCTTTCTGTAATCCTAGACATATACTCTAATCTTTATTACTTTCTACACGTTGAAATGTACCCAAATTCTCAAAATAAATTTGTGTAGCATAACCTTCAGGACCAAATGTAAATGTTAGCTGCTCATGACCTGAATTGATCAAGGGCCAAGTAATTACAAAAGTATCATTGCTCCAGGAAGTCAATTTTCCCTTCCATTTTGCCGGACCGGCATCTATGGAAAGTTTTCCATCCTGATTTACTACGGTGAAATTTCCATATAGTTCATTGGAGTATTGGCCCGTGTACAAATCCAGTGAATGACCGATGGGTAACTGTTTTCCTTTTTTGGCGGGGCCGCTTACTAGCTGCTGGATCATTTCCTCCCTAGCCTTCATCTCCTTTTCAAGGTCTTGACTGCTTTTGCCTAAATAAGTTTCTAAAAACTTACCTCTAATAGCTTCAGGAGCGACAGTAAGGTTTAGATTGGCTAAAACTACAATACCTAACTTCTCCTCCGGAATTAACGTGACGACTGTCCTGACACCATCTAAAGCACCCCCCTTCTCAACAATCATTTTGCCCTTATAGTGATAGTTGTTCCACCCTAAGCCATAGGTCAAACCGGAATCATCATTAATGGGGGGGAGATCGGTAAAAGACACTTCTGTTACCATAGAAGGAGATAAGATCTCTTTTACGGTATCGGCCTTCAAAATCCGACTTTCACCCACTTTACCCCCATTCAAATGCACTGCAATCCATCTTCCCATATCACGCGCAGTAGAAGTTATCCCCCCTGCTGCATCAAATCCTCTAATGTTATCCCAAGGTACAACCTGCACCTTATCATGGATGATTGCATGGGAATAGGCTGTATTGGAATCTTGCAATCGATCTGCAAATCCCGTTCTTTCTAACTTAAGAGGTACCAACAGTGTACTTTTAATCGCTTCTTGATAAGGTTTTTCAGCTAATTTAGCTAATAACTCCCCCGCAATAAAGAAACCCACGTTGGAATAAAAAGATATGTTTCTAAAGCTTGTCGCAGGTTCAATAAATCGTACCCTATACAAGATTTCTTCTGACGAATAACCTAATTTTCCCAATAGGTCCCCTCCAAAAGCAGGCAACCCGGTACGGTGGGATAATAGATCACGCGCATTAGCATACCGAGAGGCATAGGCTTCCTTTAAAGCAAATGGGGAAAGATGCCGTATTACCTCTTCATCCCACGTTAACTTACCCTTATCTACCTGAACTCCAATCCCTGCAGCGGTAAAAGTTTTTGATACAGATGCTAATTGAAAAATCGTGTCCTCATCTACATTACCTTCAAAACCAAGTTTCCTTATTCCGTAACCTTTTGCAAAAATTACTTTATCTCCTTTCACAATAGCTACGGCAATCCCCGGAACTTGTTTCTCCATACGCACTTTTTCTATGTAGTGATCTAAATCGGAGAGTTCATCGCCGTGCAACAAAGTGGCGCCAAAGAGTGAAAGTGAGATAGCTAGTAAACAAAATCTTGTTAGTCCCATTGGAATGATCCCTTATAAATTTAAATATTTCTGTTGTATACACAACAAGTTCACTTTATTAATATATTTAATTTAAATCCTCCGATAGGTTCTCTATAGTGATCTATTTTTCTAGTGAATATTAATTCTTTACTCATACATAGTTTAAATTGCTTTAGAAATGCTTCACAACACAAGAGTACCTATGAACAAAACACTGTATCTCATGACTGTCCTCATTGGATCCTATAGCCTCGTCTCCGCGGCCGGTCCAACTGATGATTCCATCCTCAACGACATCCCTCTAGTACAAGTGATGAAACGATCCATTAAGCGTCCAGGCCCTCCAGGTCCACAAGGACCAAGAGGACCCCGCGGACCTGAAGGCCCTCCGGCACCTGGTTCAAACAGTTCAGAAGATTCTAGCGGCATCTCCAATCAGTTAGGAACCCTAGCTGGACCGCAAGGCCCGCAAGGTAATCCTGGCGAACAAGGTCCTCAAGGTCCACAAGGCGAAGCCGGTCCTCAAGGACCACAGGGTGAAGCTGGCCCACAAGGCGAAGCCGGTCCTCAAGGCCCGCAAGGTGAAGCTGGTCCTCAAGGGCCACAAGGTGAAACCGGCCCACAAGGCGAAGCCGGTCCTCAAGGTTCTCAAGGTGAATCTGGCACGCAAGGTCCTCAAGGCCCACAAGGCGAAGCCGGAAAATCTGTAGAATCTGCTTACGGCTACTACTATAGCACATCCTCTGAAGAGCTATCGTCAAAAGCTACTTTCATTTTTGGCAGCTCGACAGTTGAAGAAAAATTAAGCTACGATGCTTCTAGCGGTGCAATATTCATCGAAGAGGACGGAATTTACGAAATCAGCTATTTCGTAAGCCCACTTGGAGGACAGGAATATAGTTTCGGACTATTATTAAATGGCGAAAAATCACTTCCCGGTAGCATCACAAAAGGTTCTTATCCCCTAGAAGATAATAACCGCGTACAATACAGAGGCAGCATGATTTATGCCTTGAACGCTAATGACAGTATTAAACTGGTCAATCTCTCAGACGTCTCCGTGACCTTTGAAGTGGAAAGCAAAGATGAAGCAATAGACTCATCGCTCCTCATAAAAAAGATTGGTTCGTTAAAAAAATAGTGGCTTAAAAAAGACATAGAATTAAGAATGCCTTTCTAAAGTGAGGGTGACAATTTAAAAATAAATTGTCACCCTTTTTCATATAACATACTCCAATCTAAGGTATACCATGAGTTTGGTCTCAGGAATTCGATGCTCCGCTGAACAATTTGCTTCTTTACTCTCACAAATATCTGAGAAGAAAGGCTATATTTATGTAAATAACAGTACAGGTGAATGTGTTGTATTCCATGAAATAGTGAAATCCCCCCAACTTCATCCGGAGTATTCCCCGCTGATCTTACGTCAAATCACCTATCTCGGAAATCAGTTCAAGATAGACCTCAAGGAATTGAGAAAAAATGACGATACACCTTCGAACACTCTTAAGGTAATGGGAGATAGGAAGGAAGTAAAAAGTGCCCTTAATTGGTTCTTTCTAAAGGCAGTCTGTGCCCTTAATGACCGCCTCCATAATCTCATCCATTTTAACATTTTCAAAACGACCTCAGAAATAATCCATGAAATCTCAAGCCATTTAAAAGCACCTCCTGTAATTCATACACAAGCAGATAGCCCTATTATTTCCAGAAGTCTTACTCCACCTGTTACGAGTGATGCACATTCTAAAGAGGAGCAGTCAAATCTGAGTATAAGTGAAACAGTCAGCTCAACACCTAGCTCCGCTCCTTCATTAGTAAATAGGATTCCTTTTACAATGGAGTTAGAAGAACCTAAAGATAAACTGTTAGCCTTGACTCGCTATAAGAATGGGGAGAAATGTAATCGCATCCAAACCAGACTGATTTTTGCTGAAATCAAATTGGGTTCCTTAAGGGAACCTGAATGTGGTAAAGTCAATACCGTTGTTCGCCTCTTACAGTATACTATTGGCTGGAAAAACATCGATTTAAACAATATCCTCTACGAAAAGGTCATTCTAGATATATTTAACAATGTTAATCATCTTATTCAAAGCGAACTAATTGATTGGTTAGAAAAGGAAGACTCCTTCAATACCCCCTTATATATTTCTATCCTCAATAACTATTTGCGTAAGGAGACGCAGAATGAGCTTGAACAAGCAGATTATGCCAACATACTGAAATTATTAGCCCTCCATGAAAATAAAAGATGGTACGTACCTGAAAGAGACTATCAAAAAGCGCCTCTTCCATATAATTCTCAAACTATCATAGACACCATACTGATCATTCTTAAGATCGACAGAAATGCCACAAAATACCAAGCCATCGCCGGTTTTGTGAAAAAAGTCATTCAAAATGGGCAGCTCATAGAGAACTTTGAACCTGTCCCCTTACATGCAGAAGATAAGTTTAATTATCACACTTTTAAAATGCTGATGCTCCCTTTTATAGCAAGCCCCCTTCCTCCCCACTCTGTAAATAAGATCTATGATGAGCTGACAAATGCCTGCAAAAACAATAAATGGAAAAATAAGCTTAGAGAGGATCAGAGCGAAGATGCGAGAAAAATATTGTACCTATTATCTCCCAAAGATACTCCTAGACAGACTCCTATGCAACAACCCCTTCCCGAACAGGTCACGCAACCTGTAGAGAAACCAAAGCCGGTACCAAAAGTAAATGCCATTTTAGCTAAATTGAGCAGACAAACATCCCTAAAATCTGTAAATGAGTGGGAATCCTATAAGAAAGATCCTGCAAGTATCGGAGAAAATTCAAAGAAAACCCTCTTAAATAAAATAGTCGCAGATTCACCACCTCCTGACTATAATGATCCGGCAATCATTTATCTTTCGCAGATCTTTCCGGAAGGAACAGATTTTTCAAACGAAAATATGGGAATTTTATTAAAAGATGCCTTTAAGTATGTCTTAAATAAAAGCTTAATCAATTTTTGCGATAACCTGACAAAAATTAAACCAAAAAAGTACTTTGAGAACTTTTCGACTATCCTTCTAGCAGAGATCCTTCTCATCCTTTCTGAAAGAAAAGATCCTCATATTGAGGTAGGGGCTGTTATTTTGAAACTCTTAAAATTCTACAAGCAGCAAAAAAAAGATTTGGAAATTCCTATCAATGATCCTAGAGTCTCTAAAGCTATTGAATTTATCATTTCAAGCGACCCTGAAGGCTCTTTACTGAAAACAAAAGATTTCATGGAATGGTCACTACATAAAGTTAAAAACCCCGATGACACGGTAACCAGTACTTTTATTCTAGATTTTGAAGTTTTTACAAGATGGCTGCGAAGATTTGCAAAAGTTCCCGATCCTACTCCTGATAATGCGTATGAATACAACGAAAATGCCTCTCAAAGATCTAATTATACACTGGCCGAACAGGCGCTTATCGTAAACTGCAGAGATTTCAAACCGGAATACATCGAGTTGTTAAAAGGAGAAGGCCTTTACAATTACGTCTCTCCTTTCGTTGATAAGCAAGTTAAACAGTGATAAGTTCCCAGTTTAGTTTAGCAGGGTCTGCAGCATCGTCGGTAGTATACACCGCTTTCCAGTAGCCCCTGCTACGATACTCATCCAGTTCCTTAATTAAGTCATCGTGATCCGGCACATCAATCCAAGCATTCAAAGTATTTTCGTCTTTGAACTTGAGTGTCAGATCCATACAATCCGGGCTTTCAATATTCTCTTCATAAGACAACGAAATGAAGCCGTCCTGATTTTGCACACTTGAAAGGACTTTAGGATACCATACCTGCTTAAAAAAGTCCCTGCCTTGATCCGTTAGATAATGCTTCACGTAAACTGTCACTGTTCTCATAACACATTACCCCTCGGTGATCTTTAGTAATATTCTATTCGATTCTATTTATTGGATAAAGTTTAAAACCAATGATGGGGTGAAGGAAGGATGGGAGTATCTTATGCTTGATTCTTTAAAACCATCAGTACAAATGACTGATTCAGTTTTGAACTAAGAATTTTTTCTTTTTCCACTTTAATGAATTCAGATGAAAATAAGCACTCCATCTCCTCTTCAGACAATTTTGAGAAAAAGCGTCCTTTCCCTTTTTGGGTAGGATCTTCAATCCCTTCTTCTGTCCCTTCCAGCAGACTTACAAAAAATGTAACAGTTCAGATACCCCTCCTTCGTCGGGCATCTGAATGAAGAGACTTACACAGCGATTGTTTGGAAAACGTTTTCTTGATGAATAGCTAATAGTCTTGGGCAACATCTAACTGCCTCAG